>NZ_KB892186.1:0-42113 GCF_000373685.1 Streptomyces sp. PsTaAH-124
TATTGGCTGCTTCGTGTGTGCGCAGTTGTGAATCGTGGTGGTGTCCGGCGGGGGTTGGGGATGGTGTGTGGGATAGGGGTGTGGGTGTGAGAGGCCTTTCGTGGTGAGGGTGTGACGCTGGGTCAACTGGGCGGTGCTCGGCGGCCTGGAAGTGCTGTGACTTGGAGGTTTTCCGGTTCCCTGTACTCGGCCTGTGGGTTACCTGTGCGTAGTCTTTATCGAATCTTTACGATTCGATCATGTTTGTAAAGGATCAACCTGTCCCTACTGTGTCGATATGCCCGATCTGTTGATCAGTTAAGTTCCGTTGGCCAGCTCAAGTGGTGGGCTGGTTAAGGATCTTTAGGACAGTGATGAGGCAAAGGATGGGGGCTGGACGCGGTCGCGCCTGGCCCGATCCGCAAGGAGTATGGGTACAGCGGATCGCTGTGTCCCTGGCTGCCACGGTGGCAGTGACCGCACTGCAGGGAGCCGGGGACGCCGTCTCGGCGTCCCCGGCGTCCCCGGCGGGGGCTACCGTTGCGGACAAGAAGCACTACGCCACTTCGGCGGCGGACATACCCTCGGCACATGTGCTGGCGCGTCTGTCCGGCAAGCGTGTTGAGGCGCTTTCAGAGCGGACAGAGACGTCGACCACGTGGGTCAACGCCGATGGCAGCCTGACGACGGAGCTGTCGGCGGGGCCGGTCCGGTTCCGCGACGAGGCGTCGGGACGCTGGCGGGCTGTCGACCTGGACCTGGTGAGCAAGGCGGACGGTTCGGTCGAGCCGAAGGCCCATCCCAGGGGCCTGTCGTTCGCCAGGCCGGGCGGGAAGCGGCTGACCGCGCTCGCTCAGGAAAAGACGGCCGGCACGCGGGACCTGGTGTCCTTGGGCGAGGGGGATCAGCAGATCACTCTCCAGTGGAAGGGCGGTCTGCCCAAGCCGGAGCTGGACGGCAACCGCGCCACCTACCGCAGTGCCGTACCCGGCGGCGACGTGGTCGTCGAGGCCACCCGGACGGGCTTTGAGCAGTACGTTCGGATCAACGAGCGTCCTGGTACGGGAAGCTACTCCTACACGCTGCCGCTGAAGGCCAAGGGGCTCAAGGTCAGGCAGATGGAGGACGGGAGCGTCCTCTTCACCGACAAGAAGAGCAAGAAGCGGGCCGTGATGCCGGCTCCGGTGATGTGGGACTCCTCGGTCGACAAGCGTTCCGGTGAGCACACGCACCGGGCGAGGGTCGGCCTGAAGGCGGTGCACCGCAAGGGCGGCGTCGTCGATCTCGTGGTGACGCCGAACGCGGAGTTCCTCGCCGACCCGAAGACGCAGTATCCGGTCACCGTCGACCCGTCGACTTCCGCGCTGTCGAACGTCTTCGACACCTATGTGCAGCAGGGCGAGACCGTCGACTGGTCCAACGACGTCGAGCTCGACTTCGGCAACCCGGGCACGAAAAACGCCAACGGCACTCCGCGCACTGCGCGGTCGTTCATCTCCTGGAACACCACTCCGATCCAGGACGCGCTGGTCCAAAGCGCCAAGCTGTCACTGTGGAACTTCCACTCGGGCAACACCGACTGCAAGGCCTACCCGTGGGAAGTCTGGTCGACCGGCGCCGCCTCGACCTCGTCACGGTGGACCGCGCAGCCGGCCTGGACGGCGAAGAAGGCCACGTCCACCGAGACCAAGGGCAACCCGGGGTGCTCGACGCAGCCGGACGGCTGGATCAATGCCGATGTGACGACGCTGGCACAGGAATGGGCATCGGCCAAGGCCACCCGCGGCAACATGGGACTGCGGGCCTCGGACGAGTCGGCGCTGCTGCCGTGGAAGCGGGTCAACTCCGCCAACGCGGCTTCCAACCCTCCGAAGCTGGTGGTGAACTACAACTACCGGCCGCGTACGGGGACTAAGCAGGAGGCGGGCCCACCGTACTTCTCCTACAGCGGCTCCTACATCGTCAACACCACCACCCCGACGCTGCGTGACACCTTCGTCGACGCCGACGGCGACAAGGTCGACGGCACCTTCGAGATTCGCGACTCGGCCACCGACACCCAGGTCGGCAACTACCTGGTGTCGAAGTACGTACCGTCCGGACAGGTGGCATCGGTGACGGTGCCTGCCGGCCTGCTCACGGACGGCAAGACGTACAAGTTCCGCACCAACTCCTACGACGGCACCCACTACAACACCGGCTGGTCGGCGTGGAAGACCTTCACCGTCGACACCAAGGCCCCGTCCGCACCGGTGAAGATCTCCTCGCCGGACTATCCGGTGGACAAGTGGGTCAAGGGTGCCGGCCAGGCGGGCGCTTTCACGGTCACCCCGCCTGCTTCGGACCACAACTGGCTCGAGTGGTCGCTGGACGGTGTGACCTGGACGAAGGTGGCCACCGGCGGTTCCGGCGCCGACAAGAACATCAGCGTCGCCCCGCCCAAGAACGGCACTCACACCCTGCAGGTGCGGGCCGTGGACAAGGCCGACAACAAGTCCGAGGCGATCGAGTACACCTTCCACGCCGGCCCGGGCGGCTTCGTCGAGCCCAATGACAGCGAGCGCACGGCACGCAGGTTGCCTCTGGTGGCCGAGGCCGCGGCAGGCACCTACGACAAGGTGTCCTTCTCCTGGCGCCGGTCGGAAGCCGATGCCTGGGTCAAGATTCCCGCTGGTGACGTCACCGACGGCGGCCAGGCCCTGACCGCATGGCCGGTGCCGCTGGCCGGCGGCAAGAACGCACGGCTGGTCTGGGACGCCGCGAGCACCGTCGACCCGGACGGATCGGTCCAGGTCAAGGCCGACTTCACCGGGCCGGGCGGGGCGTCGGGCAGCACCGAACCGCTGACCGTGGTGGTCGACCGCAACGCTGACGGTGCGGCCAGCGACCAGGTCGGCCCGGGCAGCGTGAATCTGCTGACCGGTGACTACAGCCTGTCAGCGACCGACACCTCGGCGTTCGACCTGTCGGCCTCCCGCACTGCCTCTTCACGGGTACCCGACAAGGGCGCCAAGCAGGAAGGCCAGGCCCCCATCTTCGGCAAGGAGTGGGTCGCCGGCACTGCCGCGGAGATGACGGAGTCCGACTTCAGCCACCTGCGCAAGATCTCCGACACCGCGGTGGCCGTCGTCGACTCCGAGGGCGAGGAGACCCACTTCACGGCCAACGCGGCCAAGAACGGCTGGATCCCCGAGCCCGGCTCGGAGGACCTGACCCTCAAGGGCAGCGTCTCGGGCAGCTTCACCCTCACCGACACCGAGGGCACGGTCACCGAGTTCACCAAGCCCGCCTCCGACGCCACCACCTGGCAGGTCAGCAGCACTCTGCTGGGAGGCCTGGCCAACTCCACGACCACCGTGGTCTCCGAGACAGTGACCATGGACGGCAAGAAGCTGGCACGTCCCAAGCGAGTCATCGCGCCGACCTCGGCGGCCTCGGCGGCAGCATGCACGTCGGACCCGTCGACCAAGGGCTGCCGGGCGATGGAGTTCGTGTACGCGTCGTCCACCACGGCCACCGCGGACTCCCTCGGCGACTACGCGAACCAGGCCAAGGAGATCCGCCTGTGGTCCACCGAACCCGGCGCGGCCGCGGCCACGTCGAAGACGGTGCAGACCTACCTCTACGACAACGCCGGCCGCCTCCGCCAGACGTGGAACCCGCAGATCAGCCCGGCCCTGAAGACGGAGTACGCCTACGACTCCGCAGGCCGGATCACCCAGCTCACCCCGGCCGGCGAACTGCCCTGGTCCTTCACCTACGGCAAGGCCGGCAACTCCGCCACCGCCGGTGACGGCATGCTGCTGAAGGCCAGCAGGTCCGGGCTCAAGCAGGGAACCACCGACGTGCCGGAAGGCACCGCCGTCACCAGCGTCGTCTACGACGTACCGCTGACCGGAAGCACAGCCCCGTACCAGGTGGCCGCCTCGAACGTGAAAACGTGGGGCCAGCTGGACGCCCCCACGGACGCCACTGCGGTCCTGCCCGCCGACGCCGTCCCCGCCTCCAACTCCGCGAGCGCGCTGACGGCCGGCGACTACAAGCGAGCCGACATCCACTACCTGGGCGTGTCCGGCCGCGAAGTCAACACCGCCACCCCGGGCGGCCACCTGTCCACCACCGAGTACGACCGCTTCGGCAACACGGTGCGGGAGCTGACCGCCGCGAACCGTGCCGTCGCTCTGGGCCTGAGCGCCGACGACAAGGCCGTCCAGGCCGACCTCGGCATCGCCCAGCTCGCCAGCGCCGACCGGGCCAACCTCCTGGACACGCGGTCCGTGTACAACGACAACGGCACACGCAAGCTGGAGGAATACGGTCCTCTGCGGCGCATCGACCTGGCCGCCGACCTCAAGCAGGGCACCACCACCCTGGTACCGGCCGGTACATCGGTCACCGCACGCGCCTGGACCGTCAACGAATACGACGAGGGACGGCCCACCGACGGCTCCGCCAAGGTCAAGGACCAGGTCACCAAGACCACGACCGGTGCCCAGGTACGCGAGCACCCCTCCGTGCTGGGCGAGACCCGCGTCACCCAGACCGTCTACGACTGGGCGAAGGGCCTGCCCACCAAGACGGTCAAGGACCCGGACGGGACGGCGATCACTCAGACGACCGAGTACGACGCCCAGGGCCGCGTCACCAAGCAGATCCTGCCCGGCGCCACCGGCACGGACGCCGGCACCCGCGTGACCACGTACTGGTCCGCCACCGGCACCGGCACGTGCGCCGGCCGGCCCGAATGGGCCGACCTGGTCTGCTCCGTCAGCGCCGGCGGCGCGATCACCGGCGGAGGCTCCAACCCCGCCCAGCTCCCCACCACCACCACCGAATACGACTGGTGGGGCCACCAGGCCAAGGTGACGGACACCGCCAACGGCGTGACCCGCACCACCACCACCAGCTACGACAACGCCGGACGCCAGAACAAGACCACCGTGACCGGCGGTCTCGGCCAGGCCGTGCCGGAGGCCACCACCCAGTACGACCCCGCCACCGGCAGAGCCGTCAAGACCGTCTCGCCCACCGGCGGGACCATCTCCAGGTCCTACGACAAGCTGGGCCGCCAGACCTCCTACACCGACGCCGACAACGGCACCACCACCACTGAATACGACCTGCTGAACCGGCCGGTCAAAACCAGTGACACCGTGCCCTCGACCGTCACCTACACCTACGACACGACCACCGAACCACGCGGCCTGGTCACCAGCACCACCGACTCCGTAGCCGGCACCTTCAAGGCCACCTACGACGCGGACGGATCCGTCGCCACCGAGAAACTGCCCGGCGGATACACCCTCACACAGACCGAGGACACCACCGGAACCGCGACCGACCGCACCTACACCCGCGACAGCGACAGCACGATCGTCTACTCCGACACCGTCACCGAATCCGTCCACGGCCAGGTCACCAGCCACGCCGGCTTCTCCAGCCAGAGCTACAGCTACGACACCACCGGACGACTCACCACGGTCGAAGACACCGCACAGACGACCTGCACCCGCCGCAGCTACACCTTCGACAACCGCACCAACCGCAAATCCCTGACCACCGTCGCCGGCACCCCCGGCGCCGACTGCCCCACCGGCTCAGGCACCACCACCAACTCCACCTACGACAGCGCCGACCGGATCGTCGACCCCGGCTACGCCTACGACGCCTTCGGCCGCACCACCACCGCCCCCGGCCAGGGCACCATCGGCTACTACGCCAACGACCTCGCCCACCAGCAGACAGCCGACGGCAAGCGCCAGACCTGGCAACTGGACGCCGCCCTGCGCTTCCGCTCCTGGAAGGTCGAAACCGGCAGCGGCAGCACCTGGACCCAGACCACAGCCAAGACCAACCACTACGACAACGACACCGACAGCCCCCGCTGGACCACCGAAGACACCACCGGCGCAGCCGTCACCCGCAGCGTCGAATCCGCCTCCGGCGACCTCGCCGCCACCACCAGCAAAACCGGCGACACCGTCCTCCAGCTCACCACCATCCACGGCGACGTCGCACTCC
This sequence comes from Streptomyces sp. PsTaAH-124, assembly GCF_000373685.1. Taxonomy (NCBI): domain Bacteria; kingdom Bacillati; phylum Actinomycetota; class Actinomycetes; order Kitasatosporales; family Streptomycetaceae; genus Streptomyces; species Streptomyces sp. PsTaAH-124. The sequence continues at coordinate 6,001 of NZ_KB892186.1, forward strand.
AACTCCCGCTGGACACCACCCAAGCCCCCACCGCCCTCGACTACGACGAATACGGAAACCCGCGCAACACCCAGAACCCCACCCGCTACGGCTGGCTCGGCGGAAAACAGCGCTCCACCGAAACACTCACAGGCCTCACCCTCATGGGAATCCGCCTGTACAACCCCACCACCGGACGCTTCCTCTCCACCGACCCCGTCTACGGAGGAAACGCCAACGCCTACGAATACGTCACCGCAGACCCGATCAACCAATATGACCTCGACGGTCGTAGCCGGTGGAGCTGGATAAAGCGGACCGTGCACTACGTTCCGCGGGCCTACCGCGCAACACGAACGTTCTTCCACTACACGCCCAACAAGTGGATGATGTTCGCCAAGGGCAACAAGCACTTCGTGATGCGGAAGCACAAGCCTGGCTTCCACTGGGGCAACCACCAAAATCGAATCGAGTGGGACAAGCATCACGGCTGGCATTACAACCCTGCTGGCAGCAAAGCACACCTCAGTGTTTGGCACGGCTTCTGGGCCCTCAGCAAGCATGGCTTGCGGCGGACTGCGAATTGGTCCTGGCGCAGATAACTAGCTCCTGACACGCCTGTGGGTGGCCGGTCACTACAGCGACCGGCCACCCACAATGCATTACACTTACACGCAAACCAACAGAAGAGGCATCATGAAAATCACATCTGCCACAGACTCCGACATGGAAATCTTTCTCACCGTAGTAGGTGAATACCTAGCGGAGATCGGAGCAGAGGTCACCATCGATCTCTATACAGACTTCGAGATCACAGACCCGGTGGCTTCGCTCCTTTTCACCGAGCTGCGCCAATCTGCCTTGCAGCAGAACAACACAGCAACCGCTGGCATCCGGCGCAATGACCCTTACATGGGGGTACCCCTCGATCTCACTTCGAGCAAAGACAGAAACTATTTTTCACACCTGGCCCATCGCACCATCGGTAGCGAGGCATCCCTGGAAAGAAAGCTGATTTTCTCGACGATCGAGAATGAACGGATCGTATGCATGGACGTTCCAGATAAAGAGGCAGAAATGATTGCATCACGAGCACTTCAAGCTGGTGCCACAACTCTTTCACGAGTTTCTTAGATTCACGGTTCAAGGCTGCTGGGTCTGTACGGTGAGCGGTGTAACTCCCGAGCTGGAAGCGACAGTTGATGACTGACGTGACGAGTGACACCGGGGCCGGAAAGGCCGCTGTGGGTGCGACAAGCGCCGTGGATGACGGGCTGGTCGCCGAGCTGGTGGCAAGGGCCCAGGCCGGTGGGGTGAAGCTCACCGGGGAGGGCGGCCTGCTGCAGCAGCTGACCAAACGGGTACTGGAGTCCGCCCTGGAGGGCGAGCTCACCGATCACCTGGGGCACGAGCCCGGTGAGCGGGCCGAGGGCGGCCGGGAGAACTACCGCAACGGGCACCGCTCCAAGACGGTGATCACCGAGTCGGGACCGGTCGAGATCGCTGTGCCGCGGGACCGGGCGGGGTCGTTCGAGCCGCAGCTGGTCAAGAAGCGGCAGCGGCGGCTGGGCGGGGTGGACGAGATGGTCCTGTCGTTGTCGGCGAAGGGGCTGACGCATGGGGGGATCTCCGCGCATCTTGCCGAGGTGTACGGCGCGGAGATCTCCAAGTCCACGATCTCCACGATCACCGACAGCGTGATGGCCGGCATGACGGAATGGCAGAACCGTCCGCTGGACAGCGTCTACCCGGTCGTCTTCATCGACTGTGTGAACGTGAAGGTCAGGGACGGGCAGGTCGCCAACCGGCCTGTCTACATGGCGGTGGCGGTCACCGCCGAGGGGCACCGGGACATCCTGGGCCTGTGGATCGGCGACGGCGGGGAGGGCGCGAAGTACTGGCTCCAGGTCCTGACCGAGATCAAGAACCGCGGCGCGGCCGATGTCCTGATGCTGGTCTGCGACGGCCTGACCGGCCTCCCGGACGCCGTGGCCGCGGTCTGGCCTGCGACGATCGTCCAGACCTGTGTTGTTCACCTGCTGCGGAACAGCTTCCGTTACGCGGCCCGGCAGGACTGGGAGAAGATCGCGAAGGCGCTCAGGCCCGTCTACACCGCGCCGACCGAGGAGGTCGCGCTGGAGCGGTTTGTGGAGTTCACCGACGCCTGGGGCGGGAAGTATCCGGCGATCGTCCGGCTCTGGGAGAACGCCTGGGCCGAGTTCGTGCCCTTCCTCCAGTTCGACGTGGAGATCCGCAAGATCGTCTGCACCACCAACGCGATCGAGAGCATCAACGCGCGGATCCGCAAGGCCGTCCGGGCCCGGGGACACTTCCCCACTGACCAGGCCGCCCTCAAGTGCGTCTACCTGGCCGTCATGAGCCTGGACCCGACCGGCAACGGGCGCAAACGCTGGACCATGCGCTGGAAGGCCGCACTCCAAGCCTTCGACATCACCTTCGACGGCCGGCTCACCGCCGGACGCCGCTGAACAAAACCGACCGAGTTCCACCGTTCGCTACACAGACCCCCCGCACGCGGCGGCCCGCGGGACGCCCCCGTCAGGACGTCTGCGCCTCTGCCAGCGCGGGGTCCAGGGAATCGAGGAGCTGACCGAAGGTGATCTTCTCGTCGTCGTAGTCGAAGGTCATGGCGGCGGCGAGGGCCTCCCACCGCCTGGTGCTGCGCCCGCAGTGCTCCAGCAGGATTGTCAGGGCGACTTCGGGTTCGTGGCGGGCGAGGACCTCGTCGGCGGGGATCTGGCGCAGGTGCTCCAGGGTGCGGTAGCGGGACTTCACGACGGCGCGGTAGACCTCCGAGCGGGAGAGGATCTCACCGGCGGCGGGGGAGTCGAGCCAGGACTGCAGGACAGCCGCTGGGTCGGGGCGCTTGCCGAGTTCCTCGTCGTCCACCAGCCGCACCACACCGTCGTCCTCCTCCTCGGGTACCGGGACGGCGGCCGCCGCGGCCAGGAGCCAGTCGGGGCCGCCGGCCTTCTCGGCGATCCAGGCCAGTTCGGCGGGGTGCAGCCCGCCCAGGACGTCCGCGACGGCGGGGCGCGGGGTGTGCGGGTTGGAGGCAAGGACGGTCAGGGCCTGGACCCGGCGGTGCTCGGAGTGGCGTTCCAGGAGCCGGGCCGGGCGGTCGTGGTCCGGATCGACGTTGTCCAGGACGCGGATCAGGGTCCGGCTCGGCTTGGGGGAGACGACGGCCGGCGGATCCAGCCGGGCCAGCTGGGCGCAGGCCCCGGCGAGGTGGTCGGGGTTGGCGCTGAGGAGGGCCAGGTCCTCGGCGAGGCGCAGGACGCGGCCCTCGAACTCGTAGTCTTTCTCCTGCTTGTCAGCCCAGGTGAGCAGCTGGCCGCGGGTGACGAGCGCGTCGGCGGCCGCCTGCAGCTGGTCGGCGGCGAGGTCGGCCAGGCGCGGGTTGTTGTGGACGCGGTGGGCGATGTGGTGCAGGGTCCGGCGGGCGGTCACCTGCGGGTTGGGCAGGTCGGCCAGTTCAGGCAGGCACAGGGCCGGAAGGCAGGCGAGCAGCAGTTCCTCGCTGAGAGCGGGCGCCGGGTCGGAGGGGAGTTCCTCGCCATCGGGGTCCGCGGCGCGGAGCCGGGCGTCCTCGAGGGCCTGCTGCTCGGCATGGTCCAGCAGCAGGTGCTGGACAGCCGCCTTGAACACGGGGTGCGCGGTGAGCTGCGCCCACCGCTCGGGGCAGCGGGCCAGCATCGCCCAGCCGTCGCGGGCGCTCAGTTCCAGCGACCAGTCCTTCAGATACGTGGAGACGGTCTCCCAGCCCTCTTCGGGTTCCGGGTGGAGCAGGTAGGCGGCGAGGGGGGTGAGGCATGCTTCCAGGACTGCGTCGAACAGTTCTGGCGGCACGGGCGGGGCCGACGGGGTGTTCTTGGTGCGGGTGTAGCGGTCGGGGTCCCAGTTCCGGACGACCTGTTCCACCTCATGCTGGGGGAGGCGGGGCAGGAGCGCGATGGCCGCCTCGACCTGATGGGGGTGCCGTGCCAGTGCGGAGATGAGCCCGGGCCAGGCCCGGCGGTGCCGGAGGATGGCGGGCACGTCGGCGGCGGTCACGGTGCCGTCGGCCGCCAGGGCGGCCAGCGTCTTGTCGTCGGCGTGCACCAGGAGCCGGCCGCGCAGCCGTTTGGCAGAGGTCCGGGCGAGCAGCGCGGGCAGCGCATCGTTGAGGGCTCCCTCCCGCCACCGGTCGGCCTTCGCGTCGAAGCCGACCGGCGTCGTCGCCGGAGTGCACAGGGCCTCGATCACCGTCTTGAGGGCTTCCTTGGGGAGGTCCTCGCTCATCGCGAGATCCCGCCACAGCGGGTACGTACGGGCGTTGACCATCCTCGGATTCCCCTCTCACACTTGACCTGGCGTCACCGCCTGGCCGCCATCAATAGAAGCGACCGTAAGGCGCACCCGGGCCCGAGCGGGCGCGATTCACGAAGTCAACCTCCTTGCGCGGCCTTCAGCTGCCCGGTGCGAGTGTCCAAATGGGGCTTGGCGGCCGCGGAGCTTACTGGTGGCGCCAGTGTTGGTGGACCTGCTGCACGTCGGCTTCCAGGACGTCACGCAGTTCGTCGTCTGCAGGAACTTCCAGTCCCAGTGCGGCAGCGACCTCGCGGTAGGCCTCCGCCATGCCGGGATCACCTGCGGCGACCAGGCCCGACAGCAGAGACTGGTCTTTCGGGGTCTGCTGGTCGACGAGGGCGAGGACGGTGATGCGTTCGGCAGCGGTCATGCGAGGCAGTGCCGAGCCGAGCTGACGTTGCAACCTGTTCCAGCTGGTGGTCGTCTGCTCACGGGCTGCCTTCTTCAGTGCCCCGCGAACGGCGGTGGCGGCGGAGGGACCTCTACGCCGAGCCGCTGCCCGAATGGCCGACCGGCCTGCCCGGCGGCTGGGACCGGGTCCAGCGCCGCGAGGCGCAGTTCCTGGAGCCGCCCGGTGGATCGCGGCCTGGCACCTGCTCCAGGACGAGAAGGAGAACCGCGAGCTGCTCGACACCCCCGACGGCGCGCCCCGCCGCCGCTGCTGCTCGCCGACCGCTGCCGGGCACTGGCCTCCGGCCCCTACCGCTACGGCCACCGGTCGCGCTGGGCCAGCACCGTCGAGTACACGGTCAACGGCCTGACCTGGGCGGCCTCGGAGCTGCGGGTCGGCCTGTGGACGCTGGGGCCCGCCGCCCGGCACACCGCCGGCGTCCTGCACCCGAGCCTGATCGCCGCCCCCGACACCCCCGAACTCCCCGGGGAGGCGGCGTGGATCCCAGCGGGCCGTACGCCTGACCCACCTGGTGAGCGTCATCGACGCCGTCCGGGCCCACCACGGCCAGGCCGGCGAGCTCGACTCCCACCCCCGCCTCCCCTTCGGCTCCGCCCTCACCGCCACCGCGGTCGCCCTGGGCCCCCGGTCCGCGAGCTCGAAACGCTGTGGGCGCGGCGGGAGACGGGCATCGCACTGTGGGAGCGGGCGCACGTGCCGGTCGCCGTACGGGAGCACGTCGTCGCCCTGGAGCAGATGCTCCGCATCCTGCGCGACCTGTCCTTCGACATGAACATGGACCCCAATGAGCCGCAGACCTGCCCGCTTCGGCGGGGAAGCGGCCGGGCTGTGTCCTGGCGGCCGCACGCGGCGTTGTGGTCGGCATGGGGCTGGTGGAGCGGGCGGGGCCCGGCATCGAGGAGCACGCGGACCGGGCGGCGGAAGCGGCGTGCAAGCTCGCGGACGCTGCGGCCGGGCACGGCTGGAGCGCGGCGGCGGCCGACGACGCCCTGGTCGCCGTCGACACCTCGCCGAGGCGCTCGCCCAGATCAGTCCGGAGGCCGGTGAGGCCTTGGCCGCGGTGGCGGCGGCGACGGCGACGGCGACGGCCCGCCGGCGTCTGGGTCTGCCCGTCGACGCCCGGCCGCGACGGTCTCCAGGGCGCCCCGGCCGCGTGCCGGAAGACGGCCCCGCGGCGCAGCCTGGGCCCAGGGTTCCAGGGCATCGGCTGACTGGCCGCGAGAAGCGGACGCCAGGCTCGTCGAGGACGAGCAGGCCCATCGTGGTGACGCTGGCTCTCGTGGGCCACGGCGGTCTCGGTCGCGGAGCTCGCGTACGGGCGCGCCTTCGTTAGTCGGCCGCCGTTCCGGGTGTGGGGACGGAGCGGCGGGCAGGGACGGGGCCGTCGTCTTGCGGGGCGGGGGGTTCCTTGTCCTTCGTGAAGTGCAGCCACGCGCTCAGCGCCGCCTGCAGTTCGACCACCGCCGCCCGGTCGAGGACCTCGCCGGTCGGGCCGACGCGCAGGCGCACGCCCTGGTTGCTCACCGACCATCCGACGGGCCGCCGGCGCGCCGGGGTGAGGACGGAGCCGTCCTCAAGGGTGCGCAGCATCGCGGCGACGCGGGGTGGGAGCGTCTTGTCGCGGGGTACCCAGGTGGTGATGTGCTCGGGCCGAGAGGGTAGGCCGAGCGCGGCGCGGAAGGCGGTGATGGCCGCTTCGAGCGACTGCGGGGTGGCGGGCGCCGCGCCGGTGAACGCCTGGAACAGCTCGCGGTGCGCCACCGCGCCCAGGGGCTGATTCTCATCGAGGTCCAGGCGCACGACGGCTGGCGGGATGAGGACGCGGGTGTAGCCCTTCCGCGTGTACGCGGCGTGATGGCGGCGCAGGTCGGCGATGGGGCGGGCGAGCGGGTGCTCGCCCCGGAACCTGGGGATGGGGCTGTCCACCGCGGGGGACCGCTCGGGTCGGGAGAGGCGCGGCAACTTCCCGTATAGGCCCTGGGCCCGGTGCAGGTAGCCGCCCTCGGTCACCAGGACCGTCACCTGCCGGGCGGCGGAGTCGTTGCCCAGCCGGAACCCCACGGTCAGCGTCACGGCTGCGCGGACGCGGAGTCGCCGGCGTCGGCGGCCGCGATCCGGTCGTCCAGCCAGATGACTGCGGCCGGGTCGCCCTGGCCCCGGGCGGCCGCCAGGTTTTCGAGGGCCTCGGAGATGGCCCAGCCAACCCGTCGGCTGACACCCCGCTCCAGGTCGGTCTTGAGGACGCTCTGCGCCTCGAAACACCAGTCGAAGAGGGCGGCGAGGGACGAGCCCCCGAGCGGGACGGTGACGATGCCGTCGGCACCGGTGACGATCTCCTCACCGGTCGCGGGGCGGAACGCCTCCGGCCGCGTCCTGATGCCCCCCTTGTGATGCGTCTTCGCCTCCTCCTGCAAGTAGTCCCAGGTGGTGGCGTGGCAGCGGACCTTGACCACACCGACACCGGCCGCCTTCGCCACCTCGTTGATCCGGTGGCGCCGACCGGGCCAGTCGGCCGGCCCGGCCTGTGCGGGAATGCTCCTGACAGCGCCGGTGTCACGCCGTTTGCCCAGAATGCCCACGAGGTCTCTCCTCCGAGACGCGATCGGTCCGTGACCGTGCGTTTCCGGACGGTCACCGTGTCAGATGCGACCGTACGACGCGGGAGATCACCGGCGGAGGGATTCCGAGGACTCTGTCCGACATCGGCGCCCCGGCGTGGCGCAACGGCGCCAGCTACGGGGTGGACAGGCAGCGGACGAGGTCGGCGGCGAGCTGCCCAGCCGCCGGGCCGCGCCCGCCGGGGGCGAGCTGCTCCAGGAGCTGTCCCGCCGGGCTGGATGTTGCGGTGGCGCAGGATGCGCCGGCCCCGATCGAGCAGATTCGCGCGCAGCGGCGCCGCCAGGCCGCGGCGACGGAGGCTGCCGCGTTGCGCCGGGCCCGTGCCGAGCGAGCCGGGGCCATCGTGCCCTCGGTGCCTCACCCCCGGAAAGTGGCCGGTGAAGTGGCGTGAGGTCGGCGCAGTCCTTACCTGCCGGTCGCGCTCAACTGGGCCACCCGTGCGGAGAATGCCTGGACGTTGGCGTGGATCTGGCGCTCCTCGATGAGTTCGCACGCGCTGAGCGCTGCCGTGATGCACAGGCGGAAGTCGTCTCGGTCGTCGCCGTTCAGCAGCCGGTGAGCTCCCGTCAGGGCGATCCATGCCGACAGCCGGTGGGGAGAGCGGTCGCTGTGCGCGGACCACAAGGACGGCAGGTTCGCGGCGAGCCGGTCGCTGTACTCCGTCGGCGGAAAGAGCGCGGGCGTGTCGTCCGGCAGAGCTGCCTCCGCGCGGCGCAGGAAGTCGACCGCCTCGTCCTCATCCAGGTTCTCGTCACCCAGGCACTGCAGGACGATGCCGAAGTAGGGGATGGCCAGGAGGACGCCGTCTGGCCAGTCGCCGGGGCGTTCACCGAACGTCTCGGCGAAGGTCTCCATCAGGACGGTGTTGGGGTCACGGTGCACAGCCCACATGTACTCCCTGGCCTGGACCGTGAAGGGCAGAACACGGCGGCCGGGAAGCGGATCGCCCATACGAGTTACCCCCACGGTGCGTCGTCCCCGCACGCGCGGGGGTAGCTCCGCAGGTCAGGCGTTGGCCAAACGTTCTGCCTCGGCCGGGGTCAGTGGCGGCGGGTTGCTTCGTGGACGCGGATTTGTCCGCGGTGGCAGGCGCATGCGCATCGGGTGAGTGGCACTGCGGGGCCTGGTCCGGCGCGGAGGTCGATGCTGCCGGTGCAGTACTGGTGCTCGCCGAGGCTGCACGCCGCTTCGACGTGCCCGTCCGGCTGCTGGGTCATGCCGCGGGCCCGGTCGGCTGGTCGGCGAAGCGGGGCGCGTCCTCGGGGCAGGCGTAGACGCCGCGGCCCTCGCCGGATGGGGTGTGGACTTCGTCGATGAGGACGGGCTGCCGGGTGAGCTGCCCGCAGTGGCAGCACAGATGTGTCGCGGGGGTGTGGCGTGCGGGCGGGGGGTCCGTAGGGTGGTCCATTGTCGACGTCCCAGGGTGTCGGCCGTACCCCCGGGCCGTGGCTGCGGTCGCGGGGGTCTTCGCTGCTCAGACCGTACCGCTATATGCCGCCCTATGGTGCCCCATGCGGCCACCTGCGGGCGCGGACGGTGGGGTGCCACCCTACGGTCCGATCATGAGCGAGGAGCCGATCGGCTACGTGTACGTGCGGGTCGCCGACCAGGTTGAGGCAGAGATCCGGTCCGGTCGGCTACCGCAGGGCGCCCGGTTGCCGAATGAGCGGGACATGGGCGCGCAGTATGGGGTGGCGCCGGGTACGGCCAGGCGTGCGGTGCAGGAGCTGCGGGACCGCGGCCTTGTGGTGACGTTGCCGAACAAGGGCACGTTCGTCGTCTCCGACGGCACCGCGGAGCGCCTGAATTTCTAGGTCATTGTCAGACTGGGCGGCTAGGCTGATCGTCGTGTCCTCGTCTTCCCCGATGCCGGGTGCGGTGCGGCCTGCTGCGGTCGTGAATGCGGACATTCGTGCGTTGTTGGAGCGGACGCGGCGGCGTCTGTCGGATGTGGAGCGGGCGGAGTACGAGCTGCTGCTGTTGGAGTACGCGGCGGCCGTGCGCGGCGAGGTCACCACGGCGGCGTGAAGAGACCCCGCCCTCCAAGATGGAGGGCGGGGCTACGAAGAAGCGGTATCTTTCCGGGCACGATCCGGCAGGTAACCGCAGACCCTGGTGGCCCGTTCTTCAACCCTAGGGCCCGTCGAACGGCCGCAGCGGTCAAGGTCCGGCAGTACCCGTATGATCACCGAGTTCCGGGGATCACAGGCAGGCCGAGAACGCGTCCGTCGGCCTCGGGATGCCCTCGCGCTGATTACTGAGTGCTCCGTGCCGATCAGCCGTGGACAGAGACGCATTCCTGCTTGCCGGCAGCCGGTATGAAACAGGCCCGCAGGCCAGCCGGAGCGCCGACCATGGGCGTGAAGAGGGGGTCCTCAGCGTCAAGGACATCGGCCACCTTTGCCTCTTCCACTGCGCCTTCGGGGACCGAAAGTTCGAACGCGTCACCGGTGCGGGTGTTCCACGTCAGTGCCCACGCGGCGTGACACAGCGTGCTGAGGACGACCACCAGATGTGCTCCGGTGCGGGTCCGGTACGGCGGACCCAGCCGCCGGGTCTGCCCCGGCGTCGCGCAGCCCATGATCTCCGGGTCCGCGCCCGTGCACTTCTGGGCGCGGCACCCCGGTGCGGGTGCGGCAGAGGGTGCGGTTCGCCCCGCGGTGTCCTCGGTGTGCGTGCCGCTGGATGTCGTTACTGTAGACCCAACGAGCCCAACCACTGCATCCGCCGCCTCACGAGAGGTACCGCACCCCCGCCTCCTGCGCGTACGACAGTTCGCCGCCGACGACCCCGCCGCCGACTGCCAGGCCGCGCGGTACACGCAGCGACGCTGATGGAATCCTTCGCCGACGGCTTGCCGCGCGGCCGGTGGCCGCTGGATACGGGGTGGCAACGCGCAGCTCACGCGCGTTGCCACCCCGGTGTCCGCCTGTCGCCACCCGTGTCAGCGGACGTCCTCCCCGTACGCGGTCTCCTGCAGCGCCCGCAGGATCAGCCGGAACTCGTCCTCGTCGACGGCCTGGACGACCGCGCCGAGCTGCACCGCGCAGCGGGACGCCAGCGACGCCGCGACCTCCAGCATGATCAGTTCGCTGTGCGAGCATCTCAGCGCGCAGGGCCGGGAGAGCAGCAGCTGCCCGATCGTGTTCCAGCTCACCGAGGGATGGGTGCCGCTGCGGTCGACGACCGGGCCTACGAACGCCGACAACTCCGCCTCCTCCTCCAGCAGGCGCCGCAGCCAGTACCCGTTTCGGTGCGCGCCGAGCAGCCGGGTGGCCGCCCGCATCCCCTCGTTGCCCACGCCCTGCAGCAGGTCCTCGGCGAGCAGCTCGCCCGTCCTGTCGTCCGCGACCGTCGTCACCGCTGTCTCCGTTCCCTCAGCGTCCGGCGCCGTGGTGGCCGGCCCCGCCTCACTGTGCGCGGCCGCCGAGCCGCGGCCGCGCCGCACACGCCGTGCGATCCCCCGGACGAGTTCGCCCACCGTCAGGCGCACCAGCGGGTCCTCTGCCAGCTCGCGCACGGTGTCCATCCACTCCATCGCCGTCTCCTGTCGGCCTCGGGTAGCACGCCCGTGGAGGGCGCCCTGCCCTCCAGCCCTTCGGGGTGGAAAGGCGACAGGGCACAGCAAGAAGGGAGGAGATTTCTCCGGAGGCCGGTCCTGGAGACGTCGTGCCGGGTTTACGGAGGGGCAGGGAGGTACGGGAGGCGGACGAGCGGGGGCGGCTTCTCCCGGGGAGACGGCTGTCCGGACGCGTGTTGAGCCGGGGCTGTCCGGACCTGGACCGCTCCCCGGCTACAGTCGCGGGCGGGGCCCGGAGCCACTGATCCTGGCTCCGGGCCCCGCCCGTTGGGACTTGCCGGTCAGTCGTTCTTCTCCGGCGGGGTGAGCAGGGCGAAGAACGACTCCGCGTCCTCCTGGTTCAGCTTGCCGTCCATCGCAACGGCCTGGCGCAGCGTGTAGAGGGTGTCCTCCGCCGGGATGCCCCACCGGGTGCTGGCCTCGCGGGTGATCTCGCCGATGTGGTGGTGGGCGGACTCGGGTTGGTGGCGGATGAACCAGTCGAGCATCGCCGCGACCGGGCGCGAGACCCACAGGTGCAGCCACTCCTGCTTCCGGGGCTGCTTCTTCGGCACCTCGCGGTCCAGGTCGATGGCGTCGGCGAAGTCGTGCAGTACGGCGCTCTCGACGGTGTGGCCGAGGAGGTGGGTGGGCAGGACGCGGTCCAGGCTGCTGGCGACGTTCCAGGCCAGCGCGTCGGCGATCTCCCGGACGGAGTCCTCGTTGCGGGCGCGCAGGACCCACCGCTTGCGCACGTCTGGCCGTCCCCACAGGGTGTTTTGGAAGTCGGCGGCGAAGTGGTCGCGGACCTCCGCCGCCCCGCGGGAGAGCTGGTCGCGGTCACCGGCCGACATCACGGTCCGGACGCCCTCGTAGGAGCGCCGGCGGGCCTCGACCCAGTCGTCGGCCACGGCCCGGGCCCACTGGTCGCGACCGCCGACCAGGGCCTGTGGCTGGGGCACCTCGCTGTTGCCGCGCGAGATGTACGACCGCAGCGTCGAGGCGGTGATGCCGCCGAGCTCGGCCATCTCCGGCACCCCGATCAGCTGGGCGCCGCTCAGCTCCGGGGTGGCGAGGTCGACCACGCACCGCTCCAGCGGCAGCGCGCCGTCGCGCTCGGCCTGGTGGGCGGCCCACAGCGCCAGGTGGTCGCCCCAGTTCTCCGCCACCGGCGCCGGCGCCTCGGCGTCGATGTCGGCGACGTCGAGAACAGTGGCCCGGGCCGCGTCGGCGCGGCGGTCGAGCATGTCGGCGGCGCTGACGGTGACCGCGGCGCGCGCCTGGCGCTTCTCGTAGTCCTGCTCGACGGGGTCCCAGATCTGCCCGGGTCGGTACCAGGTGGTGCCGTCGAACCAGTAGCCGCCGGCCCGGTAGAGCAGATGCTCGCCGTCCCAGGTGCTGTGCAGGGTGGCGGTGTCGTCGTCCTTCATCAGTAGGACGGTCCGGCCGTGCTCGGGGTGGTAGCGCACCGACCAGCCGAGCGAGTTGTTGTGCGGGTCGGTGGTGAAGGCCCGCCAGCCGCCGGACGCGCGGTGGGGGTCGTAGCGGCCCCACATCCCCTCGCCCTGGTTGCGGCCCACGGCTTCGATGGCCTCGGGGCCCTCGTCGAGCGGGATGTGCGAGTCGTCGACGAACGGCAGCCCGGGCACCGGGTGGTCGGTGCTCAGCCCGTTCGCGAGGGGGTACAGATGGACGGTCATGCAGATTCCTCAATCCTCGTCATGCGCTGCACGCCTTATGCAACGTCTTATGTAAATCCTTATACAGCATCAGGTCTGGTTTGCGATACAGCACTTCCGCGATTTTTTCCGTTTTTTCCGTCCCCGGTTGTCCGTGAATCGCGGACAACCGGTCGCCCCGGGCGCCAGAAGAACCAGGGAGGGACACCACCGCATGACCACCACCGAGCCCCTGCGCTACGCCGTCGACATCACCCAGGACGACGTGGACGCGCTCACCAGCTGGCTCACGGACCGGCTTATCCACCGGCCGTCGATGGACGTCGATACCGAGGAGTACCGGACCAACGCCGCCCTGCGGTACCTGGTGCCGGGCTTCGCCGGGACCCTCAGTCACTGGTTCGGTGACGAGGTCGTCGAGCGTGCACAGACAGACTCCGAGGCGAGGCTGCGGCGCATCCAGGGGATCCAGAAGACCTGGAACCTGCTCGCCGAGGCTGTCTACCCGTGGAGGGACAGTGACGGGTTCGACACCGAGCGGTGGCACACGGTCCGCTTCTACGACGCGGAGGACGAAGAGAGGCTCCGGCAGCACGAGGAGAAGGAGAAGGCGGCGGCCGCCGAGGCGACGGCCTTCGTCTCCGAGTACCGCATCCCCGGCCCCGCCGCGAGGGGCAGAACGTCGAGGAGTTCGTCGTCGCCCGCGACCCTGACGCCCCCGATCGGTGGGCCGTCTTCGAGGGCAGCTCCCAGGGGCGCCACTGGGACGGCACGGCCTGGCAGCACGCCCGCTTCACTGGGGCCAGTCCCTACGTCGTCCCCGCGCCCGCGGGGGTAGCTCCAGCAGCCACCATCTCGGAACACGGCTGAAGCGGCTGGGCATCTACTCACGTCCCGGCCGGACCTCCGCCCTGATGGGGCTCTCCACTCAACTGCCCGCTGCGGTTCTCACCAAGCTCTTGGGCATCAGCCCCGAGGCGGCCACCGCCTGGACCCAGTCCGGAGGCAACTGGGCTCGATACGACGCAGAGATCCAAGACCGGCCCCACCCCAAGCTCCACTGAGCCGCAGCGAGCGTTAGTGAAACTCCGAGCGGTTGGTGGTCCGGCGGTCCTATCGTCTCGCCATGGATGCAAAGCAGTTGAAACATTCATCCCACAGGTGGATGAATGCCGCGCTGGCGGCCTTCGTTGAGGGACCCGAGAGCTACGACTTCGCCGTTCACCACGCTGGAGTCGCTACGGAACACCTGCTCAAGGCTTACCTCGCTGGGATCCATCCAGCTCTGATCGTCGACGGTCGGCACTTCGACTCGTTGCTCCATGCCACGGGCCTGGGCTCTCACGCAGGCCCACTGACCAAGATCAAGACCATCGGCCTGGCTGAGGCTCATGAGCGGGTGATCAAGCTCCTCCCCAGGAAGATCCCGATCGACAAGAAGGCTCTTGGACCCCTGGCGGACGCCCGCAATGGAGTTGCCCACAGCGCGATACACGACTCTTCGCAAGCCGAAGCAGTGTTCACGGTCTGTCTGCGCTTGGTCGACCCGGTTCTCGAAGAACTAAAAGTTGACCCAAAGGGCTATTGGGGGCCATACCTGGTCTTACATGACAAGCTGGTCGATGAGCAGGTTCGACAGGAACGCGTCGCGGCAGAGGCCCTGCTGGTCAAAGCCCGCTCGGTGTTCGAACAGCGGTTTGGTCACATGTCGGGCAAAGAACGTGAGGTGGTTCTGGCCGCAATCACTAGTCAGCCGGTGATCACCATGAGTAAGGAAGTGCCGAGGGAGTGCCCTGCCTGTGGCTCTCAGGGGTGGGTAGCTGGCGTTGTGAACGTCCAGGGCGTCGTCAACCACACCGTTGTCTACCTCGTCCCTTACGCTTTCCACTGCGCTGCATGTGATCTCGAAATCGAGACCAAGCTGCTCAGGTACTTCGGTGACTTGGACTACGACATGGAACTCTTCGGCGAGGCCCCGTACGACTACCTCAGCGATGAACCGCCGGTGGACGAGGACTTCTACAGAGGCCGATGAGCCTGTCTCACTCATGGCATTCCGCACGTTCTGTTAACCGCAGTTACCAATATCTGCGTCGTCCCCGCGTCTGTAGTGGTGGCTCCGCCATCACCGACGCCACCAACCCCGACGCGCTGTCGTCCCTGCGGCTGCGGAGGCGGAACTGGACCGGCTGGAGGGGCTGCTGGAACTGCCGGGTGGCGCGCCGCGGCTGCTAGCCGGCCGACTGACGGACCGGCTGGTGGAGACCTGCGGCGAGGGCCTGGTCGAGCGCCCGTGTTTGTGGCTGATCGGGCGGGCCCTGGTGCAGTGCCGGGCGTGAACGGACCGGCGGTGCGACGACGGGATCCGCCTGGAAGCCGGGTGGCGGGTGCGAGATGTGCGGCAACGTGATCCGCATCTGACGCGCCCGGCGGGTGAAGGCCGCAGTACAGGTAGGCCGGGAGCTGCCTGGGCTCCTGATCGAGGACGAACGGCGCCGGATCGTCGAGGAGCGGCTACGTGAACAGAGCGCCGCCGAGGCGGAGGATCTCGTGCGGCGACACGAGCGGGCCCGCCACGATCGGCGGGCCGTCGATGTGGCGGGCGGGCAGGTCGGGTCCTGGATGTCCGCCCCCGCGCCGATCGGCCCGTGATTTTGTCGCGCGGGTGCCACTGTGTGCCGGACTGGGTGTCGGCTCGGCTACGGGTTCTTCCACTCGTACCGCGCTGCGGCCGCTGGGGCGCTGGCCTGGCGCACCTGCCTGAGTTGGCCCCGGTCGGCTGTCGGCAGCACCGCCTCCATCGGACAGGCCCAGGACGGCTCCGCTCCTGCAGGCAACGCCGCCAGCCCGGCCAGGACCCGGCTGCCGCGGACAACGGCTGCGGGGGAGTCGGCGCTGCTGGAAGTAGATCCGCAGGCGCTGATGCCTGTTCGCGTGCGCCGCCCACCGGGTCCGGCGTCACTGGCCGGATGCCCGACGAGGTCCTCCGGGCAGCGGCTGGCGACCGCACCGCCGCCGGCCAGGAGGCGTTGGTCTTGTGTCTGGTCCACGTGAAGGCGGCGAACGTCCCGCTGATCATGGCGAACCGGCTGGGGCGACGGCGTTACGGCTGGCCGTGCTGGTCGTTCGGGCTGCTGGCCGGCTCTGCTGTTCGGCCTGCCAGCCGTCGGCGGTATGCCTTCTGGCGGCACGCCGCATCGCAGTAAGCAGAATCCGCACGCCCAGCCGTAACGGTCTCGCCGCAGGCGCCGCAGGAGCGGCCCGACCCCTGCCCCCCATTACGTTTCCGCGTGAGGGAAGTACGGCAGGCGCGTGAGCATGTCACCCCCCGCATTAGCACCTCCGCCCCGCGAACCACGACCAGGCCGCACCCGGCGACACATGGCTGGGGCGGGAGGGCCGCGCCTCGGCCAGCCAGGCCCCACCACTCGACGGACTCAGTCCGTCGCGCGGAAGCCGCCCGGGTCCGGCCTGTATTCGGGTCCGGACATCCCCGCTCGTAGCACGCCTCGCAGATCAAGAGGCGGGCGAATCTCCGGCGGCGGCCCTGCCCGCGGGTGCCGTCGACCACATACGCCGTACCGCCGAAGAGGCTGGTTCCGCACATCACGCAGAACCGAGAAGAACCTTCACGCGTACCCATAACAACTTCTAACGACCAGCACGGCTAGCCGTAACGCCGCCGCCCTGGCCGATCCGCCATGATCAGCGGGACGCTCGCCACCTTCACGTACGGTCGGCCGGGCGCGTGCGGCATGGCTGCCCGCCCTGCACCGCTACGCCCCCGCCTTCGCCGCCGCCCACCATGCCACCCTGGACTGCGTCGGCCTCCCCGCGCCCTGCGCGGGCGCCCCCACACTCGTGACGTAGCGGCCCACACGGCGGCCGCGCCGCCATCCGGTTCGGCCATCCTCAGCGAACCCGCCGTTTTTTGGGGGAGCAGGCGGCCACTGCGGGCCAGGACCCAGTGCCTGCGGTCGGGTCGGTGCCAGGGCCGGACCCGAGAGTCACTCGTCAATCCCCAGATAGGACGGGGATCGCATTACCTCCTCCAAGTGGGAGCTAACGGTTTCCACGCTGATCAACTCAGAAAGCGTCTGCGTAGGCACCGCTTCTGGGTCCCGCAGGATGGCAAGGAAAAGATGCTCGACACCCGCATACGAGTGCCCCATTGCTCGGGCTATAGCTTGAGCGTCTTTCACAATCTGATGAAACCGTGGTGTGGGAACCGGATGATCATCAGCCACAATATGGCCCCCTTCGTAGAGATCTCCGCGGAGCCCGCGAGGTAGGGGCGCCACGGAGACTGCACCCCTCCGGCCTAACAGTCAGCAGGCCCCCTGTGCCGCGACGATGCGTTCACCTCGGGGCTCACGCATCCCTGCAGGGACTTCCATGCCCACTTGTACGCACCTTCATAGTGGTGACGGCCGCAGCGGTACAACGTTCCCCACTTATCGTTTCTTGTCGCACCGTCCAGGTCAGCCAGACACACAGGCAGGCCGTAGCTACTGCAGTCGTAGAAGCCATGGAAACTGTCAAAGCATCGAACCGTCGCCATAGGGCTCACCGACGTCCCGGAACCTTCAGAGGCTGAAGCGGCACTGGTAATGCTGCTTACCAGGAGCGCCGTGCCAGCGAGGGCGCCGAAGCACAATCTTTTGACGGACATACCCAAATACCTCCCCAAACAACTCGCCGCGCAGGGGTGGCCACGCTGTCACGTGCCGACCAAGGCCAGCCAGGTCGGTATCAGCCATTCCGGGATCATCACCAATGCTCTGCGACCACCCGGCACATCTGCCGCAGGCCCAGCAACACTGCACCGGACACGACCCGGGATCCGGCGTCGCATCTAGCCCACGCATCTCACGGAAAGTATCCGATCAAGGGATATGGCACAGCTTCTGACAATGCCGCAGCACTGAGGTCCCTGGCCTCTCCATCGTGCGGCCCGTGGTGCCTGACGCGCCAGCACTGTCTGTTACGACAGCTGAGTGGCTGCCTGGCCGACGTCCGGCTGGATTGCCGGGCGCCGACCGGGGCTGCTCATGCTGCGGTCGCGCCGGGCTCTTCACCGGGGTCAGTGTCCTGCTCTGAGGAAGCCGACGGGGCGCCGTCGTTCCCCGGAGCATCCTCCGTGCGGGTATCGCGCGAGGTATCTGGGGCTGTGGTGGTGCGGTCGTCGAGGGTGATGGTGACGGCCTCGCCGCTGGTGGTGAGGCTGGTCAGGCTCTTCTCGATCCGTTCGTACACCGTGGCGGCGAGTTCCAGGTCGCCGTCGCCGTCGCTGGCGGTGTGCTTGATGGAGTGCAGGCTGATCAGCAGGGCGATCAGGGAGCGGCCGGACAGTGCGGCACGGATCCGTTCGGCTCCCTCGTCGGCGACCTGCGGCGGCACCCGGAAGTGGGGGTGCCGTCCGGCCTGTGCGGTGATGAACTCCCAGATGTCGCGGTGGCACAGCAGGCTGGCGGAGGATACGCGGGCCGCGGTCTTGAGCAGAGCGCTGTGCTCCGCGCTCACCTCGGTGTCCGGGGACGGGGCCGCGGTTGCGGTGGCGGTGTCGGGCCGGGGCCGGAGCTCGTCCACCCCGGCGCGCAGTTCTGCGATTTCGCGCCGCAGAGATGTGAGTGCGGAGCGGGCTTCCGCCAGGGCGGTGCTGAGCTCTTCCTTGATTTCCGCGGCCGCTTCCTGCAGCGGGTCGGGAGCGTCTGGCTGACCGGCGGCCGGAGTGCCGTGGGAACTGCCGGGGGCGGTGAGCGCGGCGAGCACCGGGGCGAGTTCCTCCGTGAGTACCTCACGGACCGCCTGCCGGATCGTGTCCACCGTCGGCGCCGGGCCGGGCGGGGAGTCCTCGTCCGTGGTGCGCTGGGCAGGGATCGCCGTGTGGAGGCCGGTGTCGTCCGGGAGACCACCGGGTTCGGTGACGGTCGCGGCGGTCGCGGAAGCGAACCAGGGCTGGTCGGCCTCGGTGTCGGATGACTTCAGGAAGTCGGGAGAAGGGGCGGCCGGAGCGGGTGGAGATGCGGCCGGCGGGGTGAGGTCCGCGAGCACGATGCGGACCTCCCGCAGTTCGGTACGCAGTTGGGAGACGGCATCACGGACGGCGGTGTGGAGGGATTCTCCGTTGGAGTTCAGCTTGTTGTAGACGTCCCGGAAGTTGGCGCGCATCCGGCCGAGCTCATCGACGACCTCCTTGGTCGCCCTGTCGTGGGCGGTCCGGCCCGCCACGTCCAGCTTCTCGACGCTCTTGTCGAGCGCGTCCCGGATGTTCTTGTCCGTGTGCACGACAGCGGTGTGGAGCATCGTCAGGGTGTTGGTGAGGTCCGGGTTCGGCTGGCGTGCCATCATCCCCCATTTCATTACAGTGTGTAGTAATGCGAGTTCGATGCGTATGTTGCCTCGGGGGGAACTCCTCGGGCGGGTAGATCGACTCAACTGACCAATATATGTCGGTTGTTCTGGCTGAATCCGGCCAGAACGGGCGCCCGGCGCCGCTGTCACCGACTGGGAGGCCAGGCGGCGCCGCCGGGCAGGACTGCGCAAGGAGAGCTCAGGACGTCGGGACGAGGAGGTGAGAGGGCTGGTCACCACCAAGTGGTGACCAGCCCTGTCTTCGCATCTGGCCGTCACTGGGGAGCGGTGCGGATCGTGAAGCGCCAGCGGGGCACCGCCGGGCCCTCGTGCGTGCTCAGGTCAGCCTTCCCGGCGGAAGTCCAGCATGCAGAAGACCTTGTCGTAGCGGTGTTCGCCGACGGCGACGAAGCCGGGCAGACGGCCGTATTCGGTGAAGCCCAGCGACCGGTAGAGGTGCAGGGCATTGGCGTTGTCGCCACGGGCGTCCAGAGTGAGGACCTCGATACCCGGCTCCCGGGCGTCAGCGATCAAGGCAGCGGTCAGCGCCCGGCCGACACCACGACCATGGGCAGCAGCATCTACCGCGATCTTCTCCAGATCGGCGTGTGGCCGATGGGTCGGTCGGGCGTAGCGGAGCCAGTACCCCAATTCGACAAGCCGACGGTCGAGGTAAGCGGCCCGCAAGGCCGCATCCCCGGCCTGCACCGCGGAGACGACGTGGCCGAGAAGTTCCGCCACCTCGTCCCGCGAGGGCGGTTCGACCCAGCCCAGTGCAGCACCTTTACTGACCAGGTCCGCCAGGATCTGGTGGGCCGACTCCGCAAAACCGACCTCCAGCTCCGGATCGGAAGCCAGCTCCATGGCGTCAAGGACGGCGGGCTCAGTGGTCACACCGCTGGTCATGGCCGCATTCATGACCCGCAGCCTAGGCCAGCCCAAGACCCAGCCGGGACCCGGCACTCCAGCCTCGGCGGAAGCCAAGCCGTTGCTGACCCACGCTCCTAGGTGGCAGCGCCACGGCTCCCGCGTTCCACCCGGAGACCGGGCAGCTCGATCTGCGTCCCGGCTCCCCGGCCTACGCCACCCAGCTCCGCCTGATCGCCAGGGTGAACGCCGCAGTCGGCTCCGATGCGGTCCAACCGTGCGGGTCCTGCCCCGGGTGCCACGTCCGCACCCCGGCCTGCACCGGAGGCCTGGGCCGCCGCGCCGGATGTTCCGCAGGAGCCGGTGAGGACGCGCGAGATGGGATCGGCCAGCTTGCGCCAGGCGCTCGGTGGCGCGCCAGACCGTCGCGCCACCGAGCCGTATCGATTCGTCGGTCGGGGAAGCAGTGGAACGGCAGACCGCCGCGATGCGGGCGCTCACCGCCGGGCGTTCCCCGAGCCGGAGGAGGCGGCCCCGATCGAGCAGGCTCGGACCGAGTGCCGCCGCCCAGCCGGCGTCTTCCACGCCGCGGTCGTGCGCCGAGTGCGGCCAGGGGCCAGGACCGCACCGCACGAGCCACACGCTGAGGTGGCCGACGACGCATGAGCGCGGTTGGCCTGGCGCAGGTCCGCCTTCTGGCCGACGTCGCTGGCCCAAGTCCTGTTCGGGCCGGGACAGCTACCGCCACGGTCGCCAGGTAGGGGGGGTGCGGTGCCCGTAGGATCGCCCGGATCGCGGCCGGGGCCTTCGGGGTGAGCTCATCCTCGACGGCGACCGGGAACCCGGGGGGTCTCGACGACGACCAGGTCGGGCCAGTGCACGGCGCGGGCGCGAGCGGGCACTGCCGAGGTCTCACCGCGCCGGGCGCCGACGGCTACCCTCCAGGTCTTCAGGAGCCGTGCAGGATGCGCGGGGGCGGTTGGTCCCGCCCGAGCCTTGGGCCTGGCACGGTCGAGTCGGCGGTGAACTCGCCCATCAACGAAGCTTGTGCGCAGTGACAGCTGGCGGCCGCAGGAGCCGCCCGCTTCGCGGACGCCCGAATTCTCAGGCGCGTGTACGTCTCTGTTGGTCTTCGCGGACCATGAGAAGGACAATCGGGTCGGCGCCGCAGGTGCGGGCGAACCGTTCGAGCAGGGGGCGGCTGGGCAGCTCCGCTCCTGCGAGGTAGCGGTCCAGAGCGTGGGACGACACGCCCACGCTGGCGGCGACTTCATCCTGGGGCATTCGCGCCAGGCGGAGAACGCGCTCCATGATCTGCCCTACGTGCCATCGGGGAGTCGCGAGTCCTTGGTCATGGTCCATGTGAGGTGGCCTTGATCCGAAGTAGAGGTTCAGCTGAGCATGTGCACAGCGCTGTGACGGGCCGGGCCCGTGCACCTGGGCGGCTCGCGGAACCGGGGCCCGGCGGTCGCCCCGTGCCGAGGAGACCGCCGGGACTCGGCTAGCCGTCCTTGAGCATCCGGTAGAGCTGGTAGCCGTGAGAGATCAGGTTCAGCGCTGCCGTGACGCAGTCGAGAGGAGTGGCGGGCGGCTCCTGCAGCGACAGAGCTACGCCAAACATCTGTGCAACCGCGATTAATTGGTCGGTGAGGCAGGTCGGGCGGAGGGCGTTCCCGAGGTGGCTGCTAGCCTCTTTTGCACGGGCGCGCATGCCGCCCATACGGTCAAAAGAGGACGTCATGGACGTATCTCCTTTGGTCGGAGTAAACGCAGGGCCCTGGCGCTACGGCCTCGAAACTGTGCAGCCAGGGTCCTGCGGCTAATCAGGTGATCGGCTGGCTCAGACAGTAGTGCGCACGGCACGCCCTCTCGGCCGGACATCGCGCCCCTAATGCGCCCCCTCCGCGCTACAAGTCACGGGCGAGTGCAGCCACCGCTTTGACAGGCGGGAATCAGTAGGGACGTCCCGCGTTTCCCAGTACCCGGCACATCCCGAAAACCTGACATCACCGCAGGTCAGCGACTTGCTCAACATTCACTGAACATATGACCGATGTATATTCACCTGTTCCTATCCAGCGCCGAGCAGGTCGCCTCCAGGACGACGTGACGGTATGGAAAAAGTTGCCGATCACGTGCACTTGCGCGCGGGCGCACTCCCTTGAACCTCGAATCTCTTGCCCGGCGCGGCATAACCGCCGCGGCGACCGGTGATACTCCTACCGATCGCAGGCATGCAATTGCATGCCTTAACGGGGAAGTTCAGACCACGGAGGTGGCGTGATGGCGCAGCCCAGCACCGCGCGGGTCGGGCGTTACGACGTGAAGTCCGCCTGGAGGAAGAGTTCGTACAGCGACCACAACGGCGACTGCGTCGAGCTGGCCGAGTTGGGGGACGTGGTGTCCTTCCGCGACTCCAAGGACCTCCATGGGCCCGTGGTCTCGGTGGACCGGCGGGCGATGACGACCTTCATCTCGGCTCTGTCGAGCGGCCGGATGGCCGCTGGCCGGCGCTGAGGTGATGATTCGGCCACCTCGCGCCACGTCGAGGTGGCCTCGCCGAACAAGATCACATCAAAGAAGCACGGCGGCTCTGGAACTGGCCCGTGCTGACAGGCCATCATGGAAGGCGTGCAACTGCACGCTTCTGTCGGTCAGTTCAGACCACGGGTGCTCAGTGGCGCGACGACAGAGGGGTGGGTGTCCGAGTGGATGGCGTCGGCAAGAAGGCTGGACTCTCAGACGAGGGGGCAACCGACTTAGGCCAAGATCGACCACACAGCGCCCGCATGTACGACTACTACCTGGGCGGCAAGACCAACTACGCGGTCGACCGCGAAGCGGCCGAGGCCGTCATCCAGCAGTTCCCTCCCATCGTGACGGCGGCCCGCATCAACCGCGCCTACATGCACCGGGCCGTTCACTTTCTCGCCGCGGAGTGCGGCATACGGCAGTTCCTCGACATCGGCACCGGCATCCCTACCGCGCCCAACCTCCATGAGGTGGCGCAAGCGGTGGACGCGCGGTGCAAGGTGGCGTACGTCGACACCGACCCGATCGTCCTGGCGTACGCCGATTCACTCCTCACGAGCGCGCCGGAGGGCGAGACGAGCTACCTGGAAGCCAGCGTCACCGATCCCGAGTCGGTCATCGAGGCCGTCAAGGAGGACGGCTGCATCTCGTTCGACGAGCCCGTGGCCTTGACGCTCCACGCTCTGCTGCACTTCGTCCCCGACGAGCAGGATGCATATGGGGCTGTGGACCGGCTTCTCGACGAGCTCGCGCCGGGTTCGTGTCTCAGCCTGTCGCACTGCACCGGTGACTTCGCCCCGGAGTCCTGGCAGGCCATCGTGGATCTCTACACACAGAGGGGCACCCCGGCGCAGGTGCGTTCCCATGCCGAGGTGCTGCGCTTCTTCGATCGCCTGGACCTGGTCGACCCCGGTCTCGTCGTTGCGCACCGTTGGCGGCCGGTGCCGGCCAGCGGGCCCAGCTTGGTGACGGACGCCGACGCGTCTCTTTACGCAGGTGTCGCCACGAAGAGGTGACTCGCCCTTCTCGCGGCCCCGTGCTGAGCGCTATTGCTTGGCGAGCAGGTCGAGAAGCCGCTGCTTCGTGCGCTTCTTCGACAGGCTGACGTTCCTAAGGCGGTCAAAGCTCTTGCTGCGCTGATCCACCTCGTCCGCTTCCTGGCAGACGAGACCGTTCTCGTGAAGCCCTTCGTAGAGGACCGTGGGGAGCAACTTCTCCTCGAAGTCGAACAACATGGTCTGCCCGATGCCGGTCGGCAGGTTCAGGCGCGACAGCTCCACGAGGTGCAGGCTGAAGCGCGGGTCATCGGCCAGCTCGACGAGGTGGCCGAGCTGGCCCCGCATGACCTCCTTGGACCCGAAGCCCCGGATCAGGGTCACTTCATCAAGGAGGCAGAGGTAGCAAGCCGACTGGGAGGCGAGGAAGCGAGCTTGGCGCTCCAGCCGGAATTGCACCCGCTTCTCGATCTCCTCGTCGGATGCTCCCGGCGGCATCCCGACCCGGATCACGGCGCGCGCGTACTCGGCGGTCTGGAGCATCCCCGGCACACGGTCGCGGTCGTACACCCGGATCAGCTTGGCGCTCTCCTCCAACGTCACCAAGGTGTGCAGCTTCTGCTTGGCCACCCCCCGCCATTCCGGCTCCTGCCACCAGCGGCGCCGGTGGGCGTTGTCCAGGACCTCCAGGAGGTGGGCCTCTTCTTCCGGGGTCGCCCGGTAGACCTGAAGGGCCTTGCGTAAGACATCCGGTCTGCATGGGGTCTCACCCGTCTCGTTGCGACAGATGATGTACTTGGAGACACCCAGTTGAGCGGCCGCTTCCCGCTGGGAGAGCTTCTGCGCTTCGCGGAGCCGCCTCAGCTCACGGCCGACCACCATGTGCTGCGCCTTGGGCACGGCGTTGTGGAGTTGTCGAACCTGCCGTCGAGCCTGCGGTTGGGCTCCCACTTGATCTCCCTGGGTGAACACCGTCGCTGCGGCGCCGGGTTGGACGCGACCACCATCGTGCAGCATGTCCGCGAGTGGTACACAGCAAATCGGATAACCGACTCAATCATGTCCATTTGTTCGCCTTGCAGGGTTGCCCGAGGAAACCGCTGGTGGCAGCACGTCGTGTACACGTGCTGACGGCATATGCCGAGCCTAGCGACTCAGTGAAGTTACCGAGCCCATTCGTGCAACTGCATGGAGTGAGGTCTGATTTGGCCAGCGGCTGGCCCGAACATAGCCCTGGCATGAGGATGCACTGGTACCTCCTCGCCGTTGTGCAGGGATCGCTTCGGTTGGAGGGCCCCGTGCGCCATGCAGTTCGCGGCGGTGGTGGAGAGACAGACCGCCGCGATGCGGGAGTTGCCCCGTATCGCTTCCCCGAGGCCGACTTCGTTGCGACCGACGCGCCGGCCCCGGTCGAGCAGGTTCGCGTCGAGCGCCGCCGCCAGGCCGCCGCCTTCCACGCTGCCGCCCTGCGGCGGGCCCGTGCGGAGCGCGGCGAGGGAGTCCGGGACGGTGGCCGCGGTCCCGCAGACGGCGCAGCTGGGCAGGACTGCGCGTGAGGACGGCCCGGGCGGCCGGGACGAGAAGGGGAGGAGGCCGGTGACCACCACGTAGTGACCGGCCCCGCTGTCCCCGCCTCTGGCTGTCGCTGGGGAGCGGCGCGGGCCAGGATGCCCTCCAGGTCGGCAGCGGCCCGGAGCAGCAGTGCGGACTGCTCGGGATCGGAGTCTGCCGCCTCTCGTCCGGCGTGGAAGCTCAGCAGGGGCACCATGCGCTGCAGGGCGGACCGCAGGCCTGCGATGTGCTGCTCGCAGGTCTCGGCCGGGGGAACGGCCATCAATTCTCCTGCTCTTCACAAGGGGGAGGTGAGGGTGCGGAGTTGGGTGACCAGTGCGGCCTGGGGGAGGGGGATGGTGCCGATCTCGGAGTGGTGCCGGTGGGTGATGTGGGAGTGGATCTGCTCCATGCAGGGCGGGCAGAGCACGGGGACGGTGGAGCGGTCGCCGAACAGGATGGCGGGTTCGAAGTGTCGGCGTACGAGCTGGGTGCGCCAGTAGTCGGCGTCGTGGTACTCGCCGCTGTGGGCGTGTTCGAGGAAGAGGCAGTACTCGGCGACCTGGTGGCCTGCTCCGGCGGCGAAGCGCCACCAGAAGCGGGCGCCGCTGCTGTCGTCGGCGAGGTGGAGCAGGCAGGCGAAGACGAGGGCTCCGGCCTTGTCGGCGTACTGGCTGGTGATGAAGCCGCCGAGGTGCCGGTCGGCGTCGGGGCCGATGGCCAGGAGGCAGACGGCGTTGAGGTCCCACCAGGCGCGGTCGGCGTCCGGGGTGCGCTCGTTGTCGGGCGGGGTCCACTCGGTGCGGGTGAGGGCGGTGTCGCTGGTGCGCTGCCGGGGCGGCCGGTGGCGGGCGGCCTGGCGGGCGCGCAGCCGGTTCTCGGCCGTGGCCATGTCGTAGGCCGCGTAGCGGTTGCGGGTGCGGGCCTTGGCGAGCAGGTCGTCGATGGTGTGGTGGTCGGGCAGCAGCGTCATGAGTGTTTCTTCCCGTTGGGGCGCTCCGGGCAGCGGAGTTTGAGCATGTGGGCGAGGCGTTTGCGGCCGGTTCGGAGCTGGGAGCGGACGGTGGCTTCCTCGTTGCCCATCACAGTGGCGGCTTCGGCGGCGGTGAAGCCCATGCCGTAGTGGAGCAGGATCGCGTCGCGCTGCCGTTCGCTCAGCGAGGCGACGGCGGTGTACAGGGCGATGGCGTCGGTCAGTGCGTCGTAGGGGTCGTCGGCGAGCTGGTCGGCGACGGCAGCCTCGAACGCGGCGGTCTCCATCAGTTCCGGGCGGCGCCGGCGCTTGCGGTGCATGTCGATGATGCGGCGCTTGAGGATCGTCCAGGCGTAGCCCTCCAGGTTCTCCATCTCGAGCATGCGCGGCCAGCAGTCCATGACCGCGTCGAAGGTCAGGTCGACGGCTTCCTCCGCGTCGCCGTCCGAGCCGAGCTGGAGGTAGGCGTAGCGCATGTAGTCGGTGCGGCGTTGCTGGTGGAAGCCCCAGTACGCCATCTGCGCGGTCATGTCCCACTGGTCGATCGGCACGGCGCGGGGTGCTCCCACCGCGCCCCCCGTCTCCTCCGGGCCCGTGTCGCCGCTCACGCGTCCTCCCGCTGGACCTCGGAGGTGCGGGCCGGGGCGCGGCCGCCGGTGAGCTGGGTGATGCCGATACGGACCCCGGCCATGAGGAGCCGGCGGCACCCGCGGACCGTGTCCGGGCCGAACACCCTGAGGGCAAGCGCGATTTCGATCAACCACGCTGCAGCATCGTGCTGCACGTGTCCTCCCCAAATATCTGCGTCGTTCCAGATGCCACGCCCCACCCCCTGAGCATGAGAGGCGACGTCCGCCTCCACCCATGAAGCGCTCCGGGGGGACCCGAACGTGCAGCCTGACCCTGAGGAAAAATAACGCTCAGTATCGGAACGATTGCGTCAAGTTCAATCTGTGACGAATTTCCGGAGGCTCCTCGTGCGCGGCCCGGAGCCGTGGCCGGGCCGCGACGACCGTCCTCACCGGCCTCGTGGGTGGCGGCAGGCTATGCGCGGTGCGCGAGTTCATCAGGGCCGGGCGCGTGCCGGGTGACGTGCGGCTGGCCGATGAAGTCGACGGTGACCGTGTGCCGCAGGACGTCGCCTTCGGCGTCGTAGAAGGTCTGCTCGGTCTCCAGGCAGACCCGGTCGGTGGAGATCCCGAAGTCGCGGGCCTCCTGGCCGTTCACCTGCCGGGTCCGGCTGCCGGTGATGATCCGTACCGTCCCGGGAGGCGGGCTCTGCGGGCAGGCGCCGCGCCGCCGGGCCGCGCGCTCCGCATCTGCCTCGGCTGCGCCCAGGCGCGTAGTGCCGCCCGCTTTGCCCGTGAGCTCGCCGGTGTCCTTCAGCCGACCCAGCACGCGCGAGACGGTGTTCTTGTTGGCCCCGAAGAGGCCGGCCAACTGGGCGACCGGCGGCAGAGCATCACCCGCTCGCAGCCCCTGCTCCCTGATGTAGGCACGCAGCGCCTCCTCGACCGCGTCCGACCTCATCCCCACCCCCGGGTACCAGCCACGTGCACAACTGAGACCGCCAGTATGGCCGGGGCGCCCGCACGCCGCCCGCGACCGCCCTGCCGTGTCCGCCCCGACCGCGGCTGCACTACACCCTGGTTTGCCACGGCGCGCGCGGTCGGCGAGCCGGGCCCGGCACCCGTTTCGGAGCCCACAGCTGCGGTTGGCACCGCAGCGAGCACGCGTGCCGAGAAGGGCCCCGCAGCTCCTCGGCCCGTCCCCTGTGAGACCCACACGTCGTTTCACCAGGTGCGGGCGTCACGCGGTGAGCTTGTGAGGCGTGAGCCAGGGCCTGTCCGGGATGCTGTCCCGGCGACGAGGAATCTCCGAAAGGGTTAAAAGGCTGGGTTAAATTTTTAGGGTAAAGAGTGCTAGGGTGGGGGCACGGAAGGAGATCGACATGGCGTCCGAGGAAGAGCTATTCGCGAACATCGACGCGTTGCTGGAGGAGGAGCCTCAGCTCCCGCCCCCGGCGGAGCGCGCCCGGCTTCGTGAGGCCGCCGGCATCACCCAGGCCCGCCTCGCGCAGGCCCTGAAGTCCACCGTGCAGACGATCAAGAACTACGAGAATGGCCGCTCCGAGCCGAAGTCGCCGCGCCTGGAGGCGTACCAGCGGCTGCTGAAGGGCTGGGCCGAGAAGTACCCGAGGCCCGACGTCTTTCCCCTGGGGCAGTGGGCCACCGATCACAAGCGCGCTGCTCAGACGGAGGCCGGGCCGCGGAGGCTGGCACCGGACCACACTGCGGCCCTGGACGCGGCGGAGCCGACCGTACGGCCTGTGGCCGCATCCGGGCCGGAGACCACCACACCGGCGCCGGCTCCGGCCGCACCCGAGCGCCCCGCCCGCCGGGCCGGACGGGCGGCCACGTCGCGGCGTCCGGCGGCGACGAAGGCCGCCGCACCCGCCGTCGACCCGCGCTTCCCGCACGGCCCGCTCGCCGTCCTGGACGGCGACGGCTCCGCGTACGCGGTGGGCGGCGCCGTGCTGGACTGCCCGGCGACCACGATCCCGGAGCTGGTGGAGTGGACGCTGCGCGAGTCCGGCCTCGGTGCGCCAAAGCTCAACCGCTACGGCAAGGACAGCGACCCGCTGATCGTCCTCACCGCGGCCGCCGCCGTGAAGCTCGGGCTGCCCGAGCGCCTGGAGGGCCACGAGCAGCGCCGCTCCCTGCGCCTGCCCGAGGAGCACCCGGTCGTCAAGCAGGTCGCGAAGGCCAAGTGGCAGCTCACCCAGCGCGGATTCGGCCCGTGGGCGCGGATCTACCGCAAGGCGCAGGGCCGCGACCGCCAGTGCGTGCAGCTGGCGATCCTGTCCTGGGACGCCCTCGATGAGCGGTCCTGGCCCGGCGTCTCCGAGATGGAGCCGGCCGACATCGCCCGCGTCCTCGGCGTGTACGCCCAGCGGGTCATCACCCCGCGCGGCTCCACCGCCGTCTCCGGCCTGGAGCTGATGACCGCGCTGCGCCCGCCGACGAAGCCGGAGCGCGATGAGGAGACGGGCAACTGGATCTCCGCCTACAACCCTGGCTCGCTGGGGACGGAGCCGATGGACCCGGCGCCGCCGGAGGCCACCCCGGAGCATCCGGTCGTCGTTCAGTCGGGCTGGACAGGCGGGTTCCTCAATGAGGAGGCGTACCAGTGGGTGCGGCCGGTTCAGACGCTGTCCGATGAGGAGTGCACGCTGCCGTTCGCGGTCGGCCTCGACCTGAACACGGCGTTCCTCGCCGCCGCGGCCCGCCTGGTCGTCGGCCTCTCCGCCCCGGACCACTTCCACGCCCCGAAGTTCAACCCGAAGATCCCCGGGAGCTGGCTCGCGGACCTGTCCCACATCGAGCTGGACCCGCGCCTGCCCTCGCCGTTCACGCCGGACGGCTCCCGCCCGACGGGCCCGGCCTGGTACCAGACACACACCCTCGCCTACGCCCAGGAGCTCGGGCACGACGTGCACCCGATCGAGGCGTACCTGCGCCGCGAGACCGGCGCCTACCTCGACCCGTGGCACGACCGCCTCAAGAACGCCTACGTCGACACCCTCGCCGACATGGGCGTCACCAAGGACCTGGACGACGCGGCGTTCCTCGCCGCGATGGAGCAGCACAAGCAGAACGACCCGGCCCTGGCCGCCGTCCTGTCCGCCATCAAAGCCACGGTCAAGGGCGGCGTCGGCAAGCTCCGCGAGCGCCCCCAGGGCAAGCACTACAAGGAGGGCGAGACGTGGCCGGCCCTCGCACGGCCGACGTGGCGCCCCGACATCCGGGCCGCCGTCATCAGCAAGGCCCGCGTCAACATGCACCGCAAGCTCAACAACATGGCGAAGATGACCGGGCTGTTCCCGCTCGCCGTGCTCTCCGACTGCGTCGTCTACCCCTCGCCGGGTGAGAGCCCGCTCGACTTCCTCCCGTACGCCGCGTCCGGCAAGCCGCAGCCCGGCGCCTTCCGCCTCGGGCCCACGCCCGGCCTGGCGAAGCTGGAGGGCGTCCAGTCGATGCTGTGGGCGGTCGACCTGATGGAGAAGGGCCTGAACCCGGCCCGCCACATCAAGGGCGGCGACGCCGTCCTGGACGAAGGGGAGTAGGACCGTGGGGGACATCGACGACGCGATCGAGCGGGCCGACCGCGAGGCGTTCACCAAGGACCCGCCCAAGACTCTCAAGGGCCAGATCGGGTTCCTGCTCAAGCAGTTCGGCAGCGCGAAGGCCGTCGCGGCGGAGCTCGGGGTCACCGCCGACTCCGTCAACCGCTACCGGCGCGGTGCCCGCAAGCACGCCCGCGCCGACGTCGCCGCGAAGATCGACGACGCGGTGAAGGCCCGCTGGCAGCCGCTGGTGCGCAAGCGCCGGCAGAAGCAGGCCGCCACCACGGGCGGGATCACGGTGGAGACGCGGGCCCGGTTCGGCTACACGTCGTCCGCCGGATCGACCGACGACGGACGGTTCCGCCGCCTCACGGTGCACCTCCCCGCGACGTACGCGCAGCAGCTGTTCGACGCTCGCGACACGGGGGCCAGCGACCAGGAGATGCGCGGGATCATCGCCGAAGGGTTCAAGGAAGTGTATTTTCAGGATGGCGGCGGTCGCGCTATGGGACTGTCGGACGTGGAAATCAACGACATCGACTACCTGGATCTCGACTACTAAATTCGGAGCCCTTTATAGCGAGCATCAGCTACCCGACCACAGCCCATCGACCGCGACAAGAGCCCGCTGTTCGACGCCGACCACGACCCGGTCCGGGTCGCCGACGCGCTGCGCCGCAGCCCGCACTTCGCGGCCGCGGACGCCGACCCGGGCGGCGACATGGTGTGGTTCACCACCGAGGCCAGCATGAACTTCACGCTGACCTTCAAGGAGGCGGAACCCACCGAGGACGACCTGCTGCCCGAGCCGGTGCTCACCGAGGCCATCGCCGCGGCGATCCTCAACCACCCGGGTTTCGTCGTCGCGGACGCGGACTCGCCGCGCGAGGACACCATCACCATCCAGTCCCGCAACCAGGTGCGCCACCTCTTGGTCCTGGACGTCGACCGCGGCAACGCCCTCGCCCCGGAGGACCTGTCCACCCGGGCCGTCGACGTCGCCCTCGCCGCCGACAAGCTGCTCACCAGCGACCCGAGCGACTCGGAGCGCGCCACGGCCGAACTCCTCAACTACGTGGCCGCCACCTGGGACAAGCAGGACCGCCCGCTGCGCGAGCACGCCCAGGCCGTCGCCCGCGCCCTGACTCGGTAGAAGGGGATCCGCCCATGACCGCATCCACGGCCACCCGGGGCGCGTACGGTGAGGTGACAACCGGCCGGGAGGACCAGATGAGCGCGCAGCCCGACCACGCACCCGTCACCGCCTACGCCCCCGCGCCCGGGGCACCGGCCGAACTCCTCGCCCAGCTGCGCGCCGACAAGCGCGCGGACCGCTGGGTGCCAGCCTTCGAGCGCGAGTGGACCGCCGCCCTCGAGGAATCCCGCCGCAGCTTCTCCCTGGCCGGGCTCTACGAGGTCGTCCAGGACTGGCAGGGCCGCATCGCGCACGCCCCGGCCGTCGACGCCTTCGTCGCCTCCGGCTACGACGACAGCGACGCCGTCGACCTGGCGGAGCTCCGCCGACGTCGCGGGTGAGCCCGTCGCCGTACGCGGTCCGCGTCTCCGCCCCGGCCGCCAAGGTCCTCGACGCGCTGCCCGAGCACGCGGTGGACACCGTGTGGGACATCCTCGCCGCGGCCGCCGCCGATCCTTTCGGCTTCCGGCAGTTCGACACCGACGACGACGAGGGCGAGGACGTCCGCTACGCGGCCGTCGGCCAGCTCTCCGTCACCTACTGGATCAACCGGACAGCCTGACGGTCCTGAACATCGTCTGGCTCGGGTAGCCACCCGTGACAACGGCCCGGCCCCGGCATTGCAGCTGCCGGGGCCGGGCCGTTGCGCATCGTAGCCACCGCCGTATCCAGCCGTTGCCACCCGGTGGCAACGGCGGCTGTCACCAGGCGCCGCGCGGGCGGTCGGCACCGAGCTGCACCTCGCGCCGGCACTCCGGGCACTCCGGCAGTCCCTCCATCCGGTGCGGCTTGTCGTCCTTCCCCCAGCTGAACCCGCACAGCGCCTTGTGCGTGAAGCCGCGGAAGGATTCGTCCTTGGTGGCGTGCGAGCCGTAGCCCGGCACCAGCCAGGTGAACGTCGCCTCCCCGTCGTACGGGGCGCCGTTCGGCCACTCGTAGGCCGCCTCGGTCGTAGTGCACCGCAGCCGCACATCCGGCCCCGTCCAGCGTTTGCCGTACCGAAGTTCCGAGCTGGCGTCGACCGCGTCCGCGAGGCGCTCGAAGGACAGGTCGAAGTCTGCATGTGCTTCCACCGGCCGGCCCGCTGCTCACGCATCAACGAACGGAACATCAGCAGCAGCCGCACCAGGTCGTGCTGATCGAACCGGACCGTGTTCGTCTCCGCGTCGAACCCGTACGTCGGGTCGTGGGGCTTCTTCGGCATCGGTCCTCGCTCGCGTCGCTCCAGCGGCCAGCACCCGCCACAGGGCGGCCAGGTGCTCAACGACCCGGATCCGCCGGGGCCACGCCGACCTACGCCGTCCGTGCGCCGGCCGAACCGCGGCTCAGGCTGGCGGCGGCGTGGCGCCGGGCAGCTCCCCGGCGAACTCCCACCACTGCTCGATGGTCCACACGGCGACGCTGGAGCGGTCGGTGGACATCCGCAGCCACACCTCCTCGCCGCCGGGCAGGAGCGCCACCTCCAGGTGCGCCTCCTCCCACGTGTCCATCGGGTACATCCACTCCAGGCCGTCGTTCGGCCAGGACCGCATCGCCACCGTGCGCACGCTCAGCGCCGCGGCGAAGGCGTCCAGCGCCGCCTTGGGTATCCGTACCTCCGCCGGCTGCCGCTCGATCCCCGACGCCGGACCCCCTCCGCCTCGTGCGGCGGGCCCGCGCCCGCCGTCGCGGATCAGCGTGACAGACCCGCGCCCCGCACGGTGTCACGCTGTGAGGCTAGGAGGCTCACAGGTTGTTTTCCCAGATGGGCGGAGTGATCTGTGAGGCTGTGAGGTGGAGCTCGCGCCCGTGCTCCCGCACGCCCTGGTGGTGCCCGTCGGCGCGGAGGACGATGGAGTCGTGGGCGAGCACACCGAGGACCAGGAGCACGGCGTCGAACCGGCGCGGTCGCCGCTGACCGTGGCCCGCGCCCGGGAGATGACGGCCGGGCTGCGGGAGGCGATGGACGACGTCCGGCGCTCCGTGGCGGTGCTCGCCGCCCGGTCCGCGACGCGCACGCCGCCCGCGTCTGGGTGCCGCTCGGGCACAGCAGCTGGGAGTCGTACTGCCGGGCGGAGTTCGGCATCAGCCGCGCCCAGGCGTACCGGCTCCTCGATGTCGCCCGCGCGCTTGCCGCGATCCACGGCGCGGTCGCCGCTGGCCCCGAGACGTCTCGCACGCGAGACACCGACCCGGGCGCCGCGGCCGCGCTCGACTACGGCCTGTCCCAGCGGGCTCTGATCGGCGTCTCCGGCCGTACGGACGCCGTCGCGGAGACATCCCCGCCGACTCGTCGCGCTCGCCCACAGCGGCCTTCAGGCCCTCGATGAGGCCACGGTGCGCGCCGTGGTCCGCCAGGCCGTACGCGGCATCCGCACCGCGCCGCCCCCGGCGCCCGTCGATCCGTCAGCGGACCGGCCGTCGCCGCGCTGCGTGCCGTCGTCGACGACCTGGTCGCGTGCTCGGACCAGCTCGGGGAGCTGATGCTCGAAGTCGCCCCCGCGTACCTGTCCGACACCGAGGCCGCCGATCTCCTGGCGCTTCTGTGCGACGAGATCGGGGAGACGGTGGAGAACGGACTCGCTGCCCGCCGCTACGCCCTGACGGGGGATCGCCGGGCCCTGGCCGGGACTCTGCTGTAGTCGCTGCTGCTCGTGGTCCTGGTCGTCCTCGTGGTCTGCTGCCCGGCGGGTGCAGCGCAGCATTTGCATGGGCCGGGCGGGACAAGGGTGCTGCTCGTACAGCAGGCCAGAAGATGTATGCACCGGTTGCATGCAGCACGGCGCCGGACAGCGCGCTGCGGGGGCCGGCCAGCGCGCTGCAGCACGGCGGCCGGGAACGACGACGGCGCCCTCCCGGTGGGGTGGGCGCCGTGGCGGTGGCGGGGCAGGAGCTGCGGATCATCCGGCCAGTCGCAGGGTGGGCGGTGCGTCGGGCAGCGGGGCGTCCTCGCCACCGTCGGGGTCCGGGTCGAAGTCCGTCCCAATGCGGGCGTCGCGGGCGCGCGGCGGGCGGATGTCGCCGGTCGGGAAGTTCAGCGGCCACACGAACGTGTCGGGGGCCTTGAGGTGGTTGACCATGTGGCTCAGCGACTCGTAGCCGGCCAGCAGCGGGTGGATGAGGACCTCACCGCGGCGCTGCCGCTCGCTGATGATGCCCTTGTCGCGCAGCTGGCTGATGGCCCGGGAGACCACGGACTGGGTCAGCCCGAGGCGCTCGGCTAGCTCCTGCTGGCGGATCTTGACCAGGCCGCCCGGCTCCTGGCGGGAGGTGAGCACGTCGAAGACGTCGCGGGCCGTGGGGGACAGGCAGGCGTTCGGCAGGACCTCGAAGATCTCCGGGTTGTGGAAACCAGGGATGGAAGCGGAGCTCATCGCGTGGCCTCGTTCCTCACAGTCGGGATGGTGATCTCGTGGGCGACCAGGGTCTTCTTGAGCGACTTCACCAGGCGCAGCTGCTTCTCGCTGCCCCACCGGTAAGCGTAGAGCGGGTTGAGGCGGTACACCCCGCGCCGTTCTCGCCAGGTGAAGTTGTGGTGGCTCAGCTGGCTGACGGCGCGGGAGATCTTCGACTGGGAGCAGCCGTACTTCTTCGCCAGGCCGATCTGGGTCATCTCCACCAGGCCCTGCTGGTCGTGGTGCGTCTTGAGGTAGTCCAGGACGTTGCGCGACATCGCGCTCAGATCGAACTTCCACAGGTTGTCCTCGATCACCTGGGACATGCTCAGGTGTCCCTTGCCGTAGAAGACGTACGGCTTAACCGGGTCCTTCGTCGTGAAGGTACCGCCCCGCTTGGCCAGCCTGTCCAGGCTCTTCACCAGCTGCTGGGCCGACTCCATGCCGTTGACGGCATCGGTGGGCGGCGGGACGGGGGCCAGCCGCGACGCGGGCGCCGGCGCCTCCGCGCTGCGCCTCAAGGGCTGGGCCACGGGCTCTCCTTCTCCATGATCGTTGAGGCTGCATAACATAGCAGATCTGCGATGTTATGCAGGAGATCTATGCACGCGGCGGGCGTGTCTCTGGACAGGAACGGTCTATTCACCTACGTGCATGCAACTCGCCTCCGTTGGGCGTGATCCATTCACTCAGGCTGCATATATCTCGCGCGTTTTCGCAGGTCAGAGGCTCGCACCTATCTGATCTTTAGAGGCACGCCTCCTACGGCCCGCGCTGCGCCCCTCCAGCCGCTCCATGCGGCGGCGAGGATGTGGTCGGGTGGGGAAGGCCCCTGATCCATCCGCCAGCGCCCGCCAGCTGCTGCGCCGCACCCGGACCGGGCCCCGCCGTGCGGCCTGGCGGCCGAACGGCTCGCGTACCTCCGCACGCCGAATTCCGGCATTCCCATATAGGGCCTCCGTTCTATGGCTAGGGCATCCAGGGCCGTGTAATTCGAATTCATTCGGTGAGTTTATGGCCGGGGCCATGGGTGGCGCGGCTGAAGTCCAAACGTTACACAGCAACTGTCTATGATGCATCACTCTGGCAGCGCGTTCCATCTCCAGGCTGATGCGTGACGTAAACAGTCCTTCCATAACAGGTTGCCGTGTATGTTAACAGGGTATTGGTGAACGTGAACGGCCGGTTTCAAGAGTCGGGGATGGGTTCGGGTGGAGCGCAGCGGAGCCCATCACTGCGGTGGGGCCGACACCCGATCGGGCCGACAGCCCGTCACTTCCGTTATGGGGGTAGTGGCTGGGTTCCCAAACCCTACACAGGCCCACACGTGATGCACCTCCCCCTCGTAGCCAGCCCCGGTGATCGCGCTTGCGCGGTCGCCTCCAATTCGCGCTTGCGCGAATTGCATTCCGTTCTGAATTCCGCTTGCGGAATTCCATTCCCGCGCTTGCGCGGGAATTAGGCGGAGCGCCAGCGGAGCCGTCACTACCGCGCGGCTTGCCGCGCGGTATCCCGCTCCGCGGG
>NZ_KB892187.1:0-42041 GCF_000373685.1 Streptomyces sp. PsTaAH-124
GAGCCGCCGTAGGAGTGGCCGACGAGGATCTTGGGGCCCTTGATGTGGTCGAGGAGGCTGCGCAGGGCGGTGGCGTCGCCGCTGGGGCTGCGCAGGGGGTTGGCGGCGGCGACGACGGGGTAGCCGTCGGCGCGCAGTCGTGTGATCACGCCGTTCCAGCTGGAGGCGTCGGCGAACGCGCCGTGTTCCAGGACGATCGTCGGCCTGGTGTGCCGGTCGGCGGTGTCCGTGTGCTGGGGTGTGCTGCTCGCGTTCACGGCGAACGCGGTGCCCGCGATGCCCGCCGTGAGCGTGGCCGCGACCGCCGTCACGAACCGCCGGCCCCGCAGATTCTTGATACCGACCATGAGAAATCACCCTTCACGGAGATTCGATTCGGGAACCGAGACCGGCACCTCGGCGCCCGTCACCGCTCTAACTGGTGATTAATGTTCCATGGGTGCCGTCACCTGTCAAGCCAGTGACGAATGGGGAGGGTGCCCGTCAGGCCACCCGGACCAGGTGCACCGCGCAGCTCGCCCAGTCGCCCGGCGCCAGGCCGGGGCGGAAGCCGTACTCGGTGAGCACCGCGGCATGGTGCACCTCGCCCGTGCCGGCGTCGCGGTAGCGGGCCCCGGCGGTGAGCCCGCGCAGCCGCACCGGAAGCTGCGGCACCCCGTGGCGCGGCCCGCGCCGCCAGGCCAGCACCAAGGTCTCGGCGCCGTCCGCGGCCGCGTACTGCACGACCGTCGCGCCCTCGCCGTGCGGACCGGACAGCCGGTACAGATCGCCCTGCTGCACCAGGTGCCGCACCTTCTTGTACGCGGCCACCAGCTCGGCACCCTCCGCCAGCTCGGCCTGCGACCAGTGGGCCAGGTCGCCGCCGATGCCCAGCAGCCCGGCCATCGCGGCATGGAAGCGGAAGCGCAGCGGCACCGTGCGCGCGGTGAGCTGGTTCGGCACATCCGTCACCCAGGCGGACAGCACGCGCGCCGGATGGAGCTGGCCGAAGCCGTGCTGGATCACCAGCCGGTCCACCGCGTCGGTGTTGTCCGACACCCACGCCTGATCGGTACGGGCGAGAATCCCCAGGTCGACCCGGCCGCCGCCACCGCTGCACGTCTCCACCCGCAGCCCCGGGTGATCGGCCCGCAGCCGGTCGAGGACGCCGTACAGCCGCTCCACGTACGCCGTCCACACCCGGTCGCCGCCGTCCGGTCCCTCCTCCGCCTCGCCTCGGGCCCCCGGCCGGCCGGCCTCGCTGAAGGGGCGGTTCATGTCCCACTTGAGGAAGTCGACGCCGTACTCGCCCACCAGCCGCGTCAGCCAGCCGTACGCCCACTCGGCGACCTCGTCGCGGGCGAAGTCCAGCACCAGCTGGTGGCGCAGCTCCGTGCGGGTGCGGCCGGGCAGGTGCAGCACCCAGTCCGGGTGGGCGCGGTACAGGTCGCTGTCCGGGTTGACCATCTCCGGCTCCACCCAGAGGCCGAAGCGCATGCCGAGTCCGTGCACCGTGTCGGCCAGCGGTCCGAGTCCGGCGGGGAAGCGGTCCGGGGCCGGGGTCCAGTCGCCCAGGCCCGCCCGGTCGCTGCGCCGTGCGCCGAACCAGCCGTCGTCGACGACGTACAGCTCGACACCCAGCGCGGCGGCCCGCTCGGCGAGCGCCTTCTGACCCGCCTCGTCGACGTCGAAACCGGTGGCCTCCCAGGAGTTGTAGAGCACGGGCGCCACCTCGTCGGCGTGCGCCAGCACATGGCGGCGGACATAGGTGTGCCACGCCCGGCTCGCCGCGCCGAAGCCGCCCTCGGTGAAGAGGCCGGCGAACACCGGGGTGCGGAACTCCTCGCCCGGCGCCAGCGGCACACAGGTGCCCTCGTGCCCGGCGCCCCCGGTGAACCCGGCGCGACCGTCCGGGGTGCGCTGCACGGTGATGCGCCAACTGCCGCTCCAGGCCAGGGCCGCGCTCCACACCCTGCCGTGCTCCTCGGACGCCTCGCCGCCGTCCAGCATCAGCCACGGTCCCGCGTGATGGCTGGTGATGCCGCGCCTGCTGGTCAGCACCGTCTCGCCGCGCGGCAGCGGCTCGCGGGCGAGCTGGTTCTCCGCCGACCACTGGCCGGTGACATGGCTGAGCCGCCAGCCGGGCAGCGGCGGCAGCGACCAGGCGGCCGAGTCGGCCCGCAGCAGGGTCAGCGGCCGCTCGCCCGCGTTGCGCAGCACCGCGCGGCGCTCGATGACGTCGGTGTCGTCGCGCACCGTGTAGTGCAGCGCCACATGCAGGGGGTGGAGGCGGTCACGGAACTCCAGGACCAGTTCGGCACGGCCGGGCGCCGGTGCGAGGACGCGGTGCCCGACGGGTTCCCACTCGAAGCCGCGGGTGCCGTCCGCGTAGCGCACCTGGAGGGACGGCGGGCCGTACCGGGGGCCGCCGTCCACCGGGAGTTCCTCGCCGACCGGTGGCCGTCCCTCGAAGCTGCTGGCCGCCGCCGGGGCCGGGACGGCGAGATCCGCCGCCTCCCGCAGGGTCAGCCGCGGCCCCCAGGCGACATGGCAGGGCGCGCCCGTGCCGTCGACACGCAGGACGTAGGACGTACGGGGCGTGGTCAGCAGCCAGACCCCGGAGTCCGGGGCATGGGAGATCATCGGCATCGGGCCTCACGTTCACGAGAAGGGGTGACGGCGGCAGAGGACGGCGCGTGCGCAAGAGCCAAGCGCGGCCTTCGGTCACATGTCAACACCCCCGATATCGCCTTCCATTGAAAGACGATCACCGCTCCTGGGCGGTCTTCGGAGCATTCCTGCTTCTTTCATTGACAGCGGAAAATAAGAGACCTAGGTTCCCGGCCATGCCCTCGCCGCTCCCGCCCCTCCCGCCGCTTCCACGCCTCTCGCCCGTCCCGCCTTCCTCGCCCGCCCCCCGGACCGCCGCCGCGCCGCCCGCCGGGACGTTCCCGGCGGGCACCCCCGCCGCCGCGCAGATCTTCACCACGCTGCTGTCGCAGGGGCCGCTCACCCGCGCCGAGGCGGGCCGGCGGGCCGGGCTGTCCGCCGCGGCCGTCACCAAGGCGGTACGGCCCCTGATCGAGGCGGGCTACCTGGTGGAGGACGCGGACGAGGAGGCCCGCCCCGCGCTGGGCCGGCCCGCGAACCTGGTCCGGGTGGACGGCGGACGCGCCCTGTTCATCGGGGTCAAGGTCACCGGCGACGAGATCATCGGCGTGCTGACCGACCTGTGCTGCCGCGTCCTGCTCGCCCGGCGTCTGCCCCTTGCCGACCGGGCACCCAAGGCGGTCCTGGCCGCCGCGGCCGCCCTGGTCGGTGAACTCCTCACCGAGGCCGACGGGTTCGGGGTGCGCGTCATGGGGCTCGGCATCGCCGTCTCCGGTGACGTGGACCGGGCCGAGGGCGTCGTACGGTACTCGCCGTTCCTGGACTGGCGGGAGGTGCCGCTCGCCGAACTCGCCGGGATGACCACGGGGCTGCCGGTGACCGTCGACAACGACGTGCGCGCCCTCACCGTCGCCGAGCAGTGGTTCGGCGCGGGTGTCGGGCTCTCCGACTTCGCCGTGGTGACGGTCGGCGCGGGCATCGGCTGCGGGCTGGTCGTGCACGGCCGGGTGGTCGCCGGGGCGCACGGTGTGGCCGGTGAGATCGGGCATGTCACCGTGGATCCGGCGGGACCGCTGTGCCGCTGCGGCAACCGCGGCTGTGTGGAGGCCATCGCCGGGGACGACGCCATCGTGCGCCGGATCCGGGAGACCACCGGAGCGGAGGTCGCCGACGCCGCCGCGGCCGCGGCCCTGGCCCACCGGGGCGACGCCGGGGCCCGGGACGCCTACGCGCGCGCCGGTGCCGCCATCGGCCGGGGCATCGCCACCGTGGCCAATCTGCTCGGCCCCGAGCGGGTGATCATCTCCGGTGAGGGGCTGGCCGCCTACGACCTGTTCGCCGAGCAGATCCGCGAGGCGTTCACCGAGGCGGCCTTCGGCTCCGCCGCCCGGTGCGACGTACAGACCCGTCCGCTGCCCTTCGAGGAGTGGGCCCGCGGCGCGGCGGCCACGGCCATCCAGTCCTTCACCGCCCAGCACACCCACTGATCCCCAGCACACCTACTGATCCTCAGCACACCTACTGATCGTCCGGAACACCCACCGCGCTCTCTCCCCCCTCACACTTGACCGATCGGTCCCACACGCACGTATGAGGAGCAACCATGACGCAGCAGAGCCGCACGCCCCTGGCTGCGCCCGGCCCGGGTCGGCGCACCCTCGTCGGCGGACTGTTCGGTCTGGGCGCCACCGCCCTGGCCGCCCCCGTCCTCACCGCCTGCGGCGGGGGAGCGGGCGCCGACCCGAAGACGGTCACCTTCGGCTCCAACGGCGCCGACGCCACCCCGAAGTCCGCCTACGCCGCCGTCACCAAGGCGTTCACCGCGGACTCGGGGTACAAGGTGAGGACGAACACCGTCGACCACGACACGTTCCAGAAGTCCATCACCAGCTATCTCCAGGGCACCCCGGACGACGTGTTCACCTGGTTCGCCGGATACCGGATGGAGTACTTCGCCAAAAAGGGCCTGTGCAGCCCCCTCGACGACGTGTGGAAGCGGATAGGCGGCGGCTTCAGCGAGGCGACCCGGCAACTGGCGCGCGGCGCGGACGGCACGTACTACTTCGTGCCGCTGTACAACTACCCGTGGGCCGTGTTCTACCGCAAGAGCCTCTTCGCGGAGCGCGGCTACCAGGTCCCGAAGAAGTGGGACGAGTTCATCGCACTGGCGAAGCGGATGAAGAAGGACGGCCTGGCGCCCGTGGCCGCCGGCTACGGCGGCGGCGACAGCTGGTCGGTCCTCGGGGCCTTCGACTATCTGAACCTGCGCGCCAACGGCTACGCGTTCCACACCTCCCTGCTGCGCGGCCAGGTGTCCTGGACCGACCCGCGCGCCGCCCGCGTCCTGGACCTGTGGCGCGAACTGACGCCGTATCACCAGGCGAGCGGCGGTGGCCGGTCCTGGCAGGACGCCGCGCAGTCGCTGTTCGACAAGAAGTCCGGCATGGCGGTCATCGGGCTCTTCGTCGGCCAGCAGATCACCGACGAGTCCCTCCGCTCGGACCTCGACTTCTTCCCGTTCCCCGAGGTCGACCCGGCCCACGGCCAGGACACCGTGGAGGCGCCC
This sequence comes from Streptomyces sp. PsTaAH-124, assembly GCF_000373685.1. Classification (NCBI taxonomy): domain Bacteria; kingdom Bacillati; phylum Actinomycetota; class Actinomycetes; order Kitasatosporales; family Streptomycetaceae; genus Streptomyces; species Streptomyces sp. PsTaAH-124. The sequence goes on from NZ_KB892187.1 coordinate 5,156, forward strand.
ACCGACGGCTTCATGCTCAGCCGCAAGCCGAAGAACGCCGACGGCGCGCGGAAGTTCCTGGAGTTCCTGGGCGGCGCGCGGGCCGAACACACCTACATGGGCGTCGACCCGAGCAACCTCGCCGTCCACGAGAAGGCCGACACCAGCGCGTACAACGCGCTCCAGAAGAAGTCCGCCGAACTGATCGCCTCGGCCAAGCACATCAGCCAGTTCGCCGACCGCGACAGCGACCCCGGCTTCGTCTCCACCGTCCTGCTGCCCGGCCTGACCGCCTGGCTCGGCCACCCCGACGACGGCTCCGGCACGCTGAAGCGGATCGAGTCCCAGCGCTCCCGCTTCTTCGCGGCCTGACCGGGACGGAAAGGCTCCCGCCGTGTCCCTCGCCTCCCGGGCCTCCCGCTCGCCCGTCGCGCCGAAGACCCCGGCCACCGGCCGGACCCGTACCGCCTCGGCCTCCCGGCTCGGCCGCGGCGACCGCCTCTTCCTGGCCGCCGTCATCGGCCTGCCGCTGGCCGCCCTGCTGATCCTCGTCTGGCTGCCCGCGCTCGCCTCCGTCGCCCTGTCCTTCACCACCTGGGACGGCCTGGACCTGTCCGGCATCCACTGGACCGGCCTCGACAACTACACCCAGATCCTCACCAACTACCCGCCGTTCTGGCCCGCCGTCCGGCACAACGTGCTCTGGCTGCTCTTCACGGCCCTGCTGCCCACCCCCTTCGGGGTCTTCCTCGCCTACCAGCTCGACCAGAAGATCCGGTTCACCCGCTTCTACCAGACCGCGGTCTTCCTGCCGATGGTGCTCTCGCTGGCCGTCGTCGGCTTCATCTGGGAGATCATCTACAACCCGGACACCGGACTGCTCGACAGCCTGCTGAGCGCGGCCGGTCCGGCCCACCACATCGACTGGCTCGGCGACCCCTCCCTCAACCTGTGGGCCGTCCTGGTCGCCTCCGGCTGGCGGCACACCGGCTACATCATGATCCTCTACCTGGCCGGTCTGAAGAGCTTCGACCCGGCCCTCAAGGAGGCCGCCGCCCTCGACGGGGCGAACGGCCGGCAGACCTTCTTCCGCATCGTGCTGCCCGCGCTCAAGCCGGTCAACGTCATCATCGTCGTCGTCACCGCCATGGAGTCGCTGCGCGCCTTCGACATCGTCTACGTCCTCGGCGGCGGCACCGGCAGCAAACCCGGCATGGAACTGCTGTCCCTGCTCATCACCGACAACATCATCGGCGAGTCCGGCCACATCGGCTACGGCTCCGCGCTCGCCGTCGTACTGCTGCTGGTCTCCCTGGCCGCGATCGGCGCGTTCCTCGTGCAGACCTTCCGCAAGGAGGACACATGACGACGACCGCGTCCCGCCCGGACACCCGCGCCCGCGTCCGCGCCGCCCGGCGGCCCGCCCCGGCCCGCGGCGCCCGCCGCCCGCCCCGGCACACCGGCCGCCACCTGCTGCTCGGCACCGTCTCCGTGCTGTGGCTCGTCCCGCTGCTGTGGGCTGTCTACACCTCGCTGCGCTCCTACGACGACACCGCGCGCCACGGCTACTTCTCACTGCCGCACAGCTTCGGACCGGGCAACTTCACCGACGCCTGGACCCAGTCCGGCATGCCGCACTTCTTCCTCAACTCCGTGCTCATCACCGTCCCCGCCGTCCTGGGCACCCTGCTCTTCTCCGCCGCCGTCGCCTTCTTCGTCACCCGCTTCGACTTCCGGCTCAACCTGGCCCTGCTCATGCTGTTCACCGCGGGCAACCTGCTGCCCGCCCAGGTGCTCATCACCCCGCTGTACCGGCTCTACCTCCAGGTCCCGCTGCCCGCCTGGATGAGCGACTCGCTGCTGCTGTACAACTCCGCCTGGGGCCTCATCGTCATCCACATCGCCTACCAGTGCGGCTTCTGCACCTTCGTCCTCAGCAATTACATGAAGACGATCCCCAAGGAGATCTCCGAGGCCGCCCTCGTCGACGGCGCGCCCGTGTGGCGGCAGTTCCTCCAGATCATCCTGCCGCTGTGCCGCCCCGCGTTCGCCGCGCTGGCCACGCTCGAATCCATCTGGATCTACAACGACTTCTTCTGGCCGCTCACCCTCATCGAGACCGGCGACAAGCGCCCCGTCACCTCCGCGCTGGCCAATCTCCAGGGCCAGTACTTCACCAACCCCAACCTGATCGCGGCGGGCGCCCTGATGACCGCCGTCCCCACGCTGCTGGTGTACTTCGCGCTCCAGCGCCAGTTCGTCAGCGGACTCACCATCGGCTCGGGCAAGGGCTGAACCGCCCCCGGAACGCCCGGACACACTCCCGAGCCGCCCCGGCCCACCCCACCGCACTCCAGGAGGCACGACCCATGCGGTCACCCTCGTACTCCGCCCTGCCCGCGCGCGGCCTGAGAGCCGTGGTCGTCCTGGCCCTCGCCGCGGGCCTCGCGACGACCACCCAGGCGGCGGCCCGCGCGCACTCCGCACCGTCCGCCCCCGCGCACCACACCGCAGCCGCAACGGCCCCCGCTCCCGCCCCCGCCCCCGCCGCCAAGCCCTTCATGGGCTGGTCCAGTTGGAGCATGCAGTCCTCGAAGTACCCCGGCCTCAACCCGGACGGCGACTACAGCTACCTCACCGAGGCCAACGTCCTCAAGCAGACGAACGCCCTCGCCGCCAAGCTCAAGAAGTACGGCTACACATACGTGAACATCGACGCGGGCTGGTGGCGCGACAACGCCTGGAAGCCCGGGTTCGACCGGTACGCACGCCAGCAGGCCGACCCGGTCCGCTTCCCGCACGGCATGAAGGCTGTCGCCGACGCCGTCCACGCCAAGGGCCTCAAGGCGGGCATCTATCTGCCCGTCGGCCTGGAGAAGGAGGCGTACAACGGCGGCACATCACCCATCTGGCAGGCCGAGGGCTGCACCACCGCCGACATCGTCTACGCCGACCTGCGTACCACCAACGGCTGGGACAGCGCCTACAAACTCGACCTCTCCCGCCCCTGCGCCCAGAAGTACATCGACTCCCAGGCCCGGCTGCTCGCCGACTGGGGCTACGACTTCCTCAAGCTGGACGGCGTCGGACCCGGCTCGGGCAAGGGCGGCGACCAGTACGACAACGTTGCCGACGTGGCCGCCTGGCACCGGGCGCTCGCCGCCACCGGGCGCCCGGTGCATCTGGAGGTGTCCTGGTCCCTGGACATCGGCCACGCCGCCGACTGGAAGAAGTACACGGACGGCTGGCGCATCGACACCGACGTCGAGTGCTACTGCAACACCCTGGTCAGCTGGGAGAACTCCGTCGACGACCGCTTCGAGGACGCCCCCGCCTGGACCCGCCACGCGGGCCCCGGCGGCTGGAGCGACCTCGACTCCCTCGATGTCGGCAACGGCCGTATGGACGGCCTGACCGACGCCGAGCGGCAGACCTACGCCACCCTGTGGGCCGTCGCCAAGTCCCCGCTCTACACCGGCGACGACCTCACCCGCCTCGACTCCTACGGCCTCTCGCTGCTCACCAACCGCGAGGTCATCGCCGTCGACCAGGGCGGCGGCCCGCCCGCGCACCCCGTGACCGCCCTGGACCCGCAGCAGGTGTGGGCGGCCGAGAACCCCGACGGCACCTACACCGTCGCCCTGTTCAACCTCGCCGACGCCCCCGCCGCCGTCACCGCCGACTTCGCCGCCCTCGGTTTCACCGGCCGGGCCGCCGTCCGCGACCTGTGGAACCACCAGGACCTCGGCACCCACCGGGACAAGATCACCGAGGCCCTGCCCGCGCACGGCTCCCGCCTGTTCACCCTCACCCCGCGCGGCACCACCGCCGTCACCTCCACCGCCCACGAGGCCGAGGCGAGCTCCAACACCCTCTCCGGCAGCGCCTCCGTCGCCGACTGCGCCGCCTGCTCCGGCGGCAAGAAGGTCGGCAACCTCTACCTGGGCGGCAGGCTCACCGTGAACGACGTCGTCGTGGACCGGCCGGGCACCTACCAGGTGAAGGTCGCCTACGTCAGCGGCGACGCCCGCTCCGTCCAGGTCTCGGCCAACGGCGGCGGCGCGGTCCGGCACCGGTTCCCCTCCACCGGCGACTGGGGCACCCCCGGCACGGTCACCGTCCCGGTCGTCCTCAAGGCGGGCGGCAATACGCTCACCTTCGACAGCGGTTTCGACTACGCGCCCGACATCGACCGCGTCGACGTACCGCGCCCGTCCTGACCCGGCCCGCACCCGACCCCCTCAAGAAGACCCACCGCACCGCGAGCACGTTCCTGAACCCCGCAAGGCCCGGCCGGCACCCGTCCCCAGTGCCGGCCGGGCCGTCCCCGAACCCAGGAGCCGCCATGACCGCAGACCGCACCGAGTCGTCCGATGCCACTAACGCCCGCTCATCGGAGGGCAGTTCACCCGCACCGGGCGGGCCCGGCAGAAGAACACTCCTCTCCCTGGCCGCCACCGCGACCCTCACCGGCGCCCTCGGCGCGCTGCCCGCCTTCACCGCCTCGGCCGCCCCGCGGCGCCCGGCCGCCGCCGAGGACGCACCCGCCGACCCGCGCCACACCCTGTGGTGGCAGGCGCCCGCCGACGAACACTCGATGATCAGCCAGGGCCTGCCCGTCGGCAACGGGCGGCTCGGCGCCCTGGCGAGCAACGACCCCGGCCGCGAACTCCTCCTCGTCACCGACGCCACGATGTGGACCGGCGGCCTCAACGACACCCTCGACGCCGACGGCCAGTTCCCCTACGACCGTGACGACTTCGGCTCCCTCACCCTGCTGGGCCGCCTCACCGTCGACCTCCCCGGCCACGACCTGTCCGCCGTCCACGGCTACCGCCGCACCCTCGACCTGGCGCAGGGCGTCCTCACCACCACGTACACCCGCGGGAACGTCACCCACCGGCGGGAGATCTTCGCCAGCCGACCCGACGACGTCATCGTCGTGCACCTCACCCAGAGCGGCGGCGGACGCCACACCGGCACCGTCACCCTGGAGGGCACCCACGGCGAGGCCCCGGCGCCCTCCTTCGGCGGGGCCCTGTCCAACGGACTGCGCTACGGCGCCGCCGTCACCGTCCGCGCGGACGGCGGCGGCCGGGTGCGCGTGCGGGGCACCCGGATCGACTTCGACGGCTGCCCGGAGCTGACCGTCGTGCTCAGCGGCGGCACGAACTACGCCCCCGACGCCCGCACCCGCTACCGCGATCCCGCCCTCGACCCCGAACACCTCGCCCGGACCAAGGTGCGCGCGGCGGCCGGCCACCCGGCGAGCACCCTGCGCCGCACCCACGTCGCCGACCACCGCGCCCTGTACGGGGAGTTCGCCCTCGACCTGGGCACCTCGACCCCGCAGCAGCGCGCCCTGGACACCTGGGAACGCGTCCGGTACCGCGCCGAGAGCGGCGTACCCGACCCCGAACTGGAGTCCGCCTACGTGCAGTTCGGCCGCCATCTGATGATCTCCGGATCGCGCGGCAGTCTCCCGCTGGGTCTCCAGGGCCTCTGGCTGGACGGCAACGACCCGGACTGGATGGGCGACTACCACACCGACATCAACGTCCAGATGAACTACTGGATGGCCGACCGGACCGCGCTGTCCCCCTGCTTCGACGCCCTCACCGACTACTGCCTGGCCCAGCTCCCGGCCTGGACCGACACCACCGGGCGGCTCTTCGGCGACCCGCGCAACCGCTACCGCAACAGCAGCGGCCGGACCGCGGGATGGACCGTCGCCATCTCCACCAACCCCCATGGCGGAGGCGGCTGGTGGTGGCATCCGGCGGGCAACGCCTGGCTGTGCAACACCCTCTTCGAGCACTACGAGTACACCCTCTCCCGTGCCCACCTGGAGAGGATCCACCCGCTGCTCAAGGGCGCCTGCGCGTTCTGGGAGGCCCGGCTGGTCGCCACCACCGTGCCCGGTACCCCGGGAGAGGTGCTGATCGCTGACAGCGACTGGTCGCCCGAACACGGACCCCTGGACGCCAAGGGCATCACCTACGCCCAGGAACTGGTGTGGGCGCTGTTCGGCAACTACCAGGCATCCTGCCGGGAGTTGAAGAAGGACACCGCCCACGCGGAGCGGATCGGCGCGCTGCGCGAGCGGCTGTACCTGCCCCGGGTGAGCCCGAGGACGGGCTGGCTGGAGGAGTGGATGTCGCCGGACAACCTCGGCGAGACCACCCACCGCCACCTCTCCCCGCTGGTCGGCCTGTTCCCGGGCGACCGGATCCGCCCCGACACCTCCACCCCGGAGGACATCGTCGCCGGAGCCACCGCCCTGCTCACCGCACGCGGCATGGACAGCTACGGCTGGGCCAACGCCTGGCGCGCGCTGTGCTGGGCCCGCCTGAAGAACGCCGAGCAGGCGTACCGGCTCGTCGTCGGCAACCTGCGTCCCTCCACCGACGGCGGCAACGGCACGGCCTTCAACCTCTTCGACATCTACGAGACCGGACCCGGCCGGGGCATCTTCCAGATCGACGCCAACTTCGGCACCCCGGCGGCGGTCGTCGAGATGCTGCTGTACGCGCGCCCCGGCCACATCGAGCTGCTGCCCGCGCTGCCCGCCGCCTGGGCCGGGTCGGGCTCGGTCACCGGTGTGCCGGTGCGCGGCGGGTTCACCGTCGACCTGAGCTGGCGTGACGGCACGCCGGTGGCGGCCAGGATCCACAGCACCGGCGGCCGCACCACTACGGTGACCCACGGCGACACCTCCCGCACGGTCTCCCTCGCACCGGGGACGTCCGTCACGCTGAAGGGATTCCACCGATGAGGAAGACGCGGAACCGGCCCACCCGTGTCGCCGCCCTGGCCGCCGTGTTCCTGGCCGCCACCGCCGTGCACACCGCCGCCCCCGCCCCCGCGCTGGCGGCCTCCGGCAGCGCCCGGCCGCACCAGGTGGTCACCTGGGCGGCGAGCGCCGACCGGGTGGGCGACGGCGTCCCCGACCGCGCCTACCGGCTCGTCGTGCACACCAGCGTCGCCGGGAGCGCCGCCCGGATCCGGCTGAGCAACGCCTTCGGCGACCGCCCGCTGACCCTCGACAGCGTCTACGCGGGGATCCGGGAGTCGGGCGCCGCGCTGCGCCCCGGCAGCAACCGGCGGCTGACCTTCGGCGGCGCCGCCGCCGTGACCGTACCCGCCGGGCACACCGTGCTCAGCGATCCGCTGCCCGGCCCGCTGCCCGCCGCCACCGACCTGGTCGTCAGCCTGCACAGCCCGGACGCCGCAGGCCCGGCGACCGGCCACGGCATGGCCCTCCAGACCTCCTACACCACCCAGGGCGACCACACCGCCGAGGAGGGCGCAGCCCACTGGACGGCCACCACCGGTTCCTGGTTCTATCTGGACGCCGTCTCCGTGCGCACCGCCGCCCCGCGCACCGGGGCCGTGGTCGCGCTCGGCGACTCCATCACCGACGGCTGGCACTCCAGCGCCGACCTCGACCGGCGCTGGCCCGACTACCTGGCACGCCGTCTGCGGCAGGCCGGCACCGGCGTCCAGGGCGTGGCGAACGAGGGGATCTCCGGCAACAAGGTGCTCGCCGACGGCGCCGGGCAGAGCGCCCTGCACCGCCTGGACCGGGACGTGCTGTCCCAGCCGGGTGTGCGCACCGTGTTCCTCTTCGAGGGCGTCAACGACCTCAAGGCGCACACCGGGGTCACGGCCGCCGATCTGATCGCCGGGTACCGCGAGATCGTCGCGCGGGCGCACGCCGCCGGCACGTGCGTGGTCGGCGCCACCGTCGGGCCGTTCAAGGGCTGGGGCGAGTGGGACGCCGCCGCCGAGTCCGTGCGCCAGGAGGTCAACACCTTCGTGCGCACCGGCGGGGCGTTCGACGCGGTCACCGACTTCGACCGGATCCTGCGCAGCCCCTACGACCCCGAGCGCATCCTGCCCGCCCTGGACGGCGGCGACCATCTGCACCCCGACGACAAGGGCATGCAGGCGATGGCCGACGCGGTGGACCTCACCGCCCTGGACTGTGCGGGCGGCCCGCACACCACCGGCTGACGGACGGCTCCGGCACCGCCGCCCTCTTCTGTGCACCCTGACACACATAGGGATATGTGTGTCAGGGTGCACAGGTGTGTCTGAACAAGGTGTCCAGACAACATGTATGCTGGCGCGGACGGCCCCCTTCGAGCGGGCCGGATGTCCACAGGGCGCCGAGAGCGCCGATCCCGCGGCCGGCAGGTGTGTCCGGCACGCGTGTGTACCGATCACAGGAGTTCCCTTGCCGGAGACAGCCGAGCAGTCCCGCCCCACCTTCCTCCTCGTCCCCGGCGGCCACCACGGCCCCTGGGTCTACGACCGGCTCCGCACGGTCCTCGACGCCCACGGATGGCAGAGCCGCACGGTGACCCTGCGCAGCGCGGTGCGGGAGAGCGATGCGGCCGAGCCGCTGCCGGGCATGTACGACGACGCCGAGGTGATCCGCGCCGCCCTCGCCGAGATCCCCGGACCGGTGGTCGCGGTGGCCCACTCCTACGGCGGCGTCCCGCTCACCGAGGCCCTGGCCGACGCGTCCGGCGTGGTGCACGCCGTGTATGTGGCGGCCTATCTGCTGGAGGCGGGTGAAGGCATGTTCCAGACCCACGGCGTGCCGGTGCCCGACTCCCTGGCGGGCCTGCGGCCCCCGGAGAACCCGGACCTCAACCTGCCCGCCGCCTTCTACGACGGCGACCCGGACAGCCCGGAGACCAAGGAGGCGGTGGCCCGCCTGGTGCCGCAGACCGTGCGCGCCGACTACGAGACGGTCACCCGGGCCGGGTGGCACGCGGTGCCCACCACCTACGTCGTCCCCGACAACGACGTGTCCCTCACCGGGACGGTCGCGGAGCGGATGGCGGCCCGCGCCGACTTCGTCCGCCGCGTCCCCGGGCACCACGCGCCGTTCTATTCGCACCCCGAGGAGTTCGCCCGCGTGCTCATGGAGATCGGCGAGCAGGCCACCGCCCGCTGAGACGCGCCGGAAGAGAGACGGAACGAGACACGGCCATGGCATCCATCACCCGGCCGAGCCGGACCGGGCCCGCCGTACGGTCCACCGCCGCCGAGCAGCTCACCCAGGCGCTGGAGCGGCTCCTGCGGTCCGGACGGGTCTTCACCGAGATCAGCGTCCGGGAGATCATCGCGGAGGCGGGCGTCGCACGCGCCACCTTCTACAACTACTTCGGCGACAAGTCGCACCTGCTGATCGCCCTGACCGACGGGCTGCGCGAGCGGCTGCTGGGGCTGGCCCGGGACTGGGACCCGGCCGCGGGCGAGGACGGCGCGGAGCGGTTCACACGTTTCTTCCGCCAGGTCATCGCCATCCACCGGGACCACGGCGCCGTTCTTGCCGCGCTGCGGGAACTGGCGGCGTACGACGCGACCGTCGGCGACTTCTACACCGCGGACCTGGAGGAGTTCGAACAGGCCGTGCACACCACGCTCGTCGAGCAGCAGCGGGGACGGGCGACCACGCCCGGCCTCGATCCCGGGGCGGCGAGCCGGGTCATCGTGTGGGGCGGCGCGCAGGCGATCGCCCATCACATCCGCGTGGACGAGGGCAGCGGTGACGCCGCGTTCGCGCACGAACTGGGACAGATCTGGTGGTACGGCGCCTACCGGCGCCCCCCACTGCCGACACAGAAGGACGACATACCCCATGAGTGAACAGCCCGAGGGCCTGCCCACCCGCCCGCTGGAGGGCAAGGTGGCGGTCGTGACCGGCGGCGGCCGGGGCATCGGCGCCGCCGTCGCGGTCCTGCTGGCCCGTGCCGGCGCCCGGCTCGCCCTGGTCGGCCGCACCGAGGAGACCCTGGCCCGCACCGCCCGTGAACTCCCCGCGGAGAGTGCGGTCGTGGTGGCGGACCTGAGTCTGCCCGAGGCGCCGGCCCAGGTGATGGAGGCGGTCCTCGCCCGCTTCGGCCGGGTGGACGTCCTCGTCAACAACGCCGCGGCGGAGAACTTCACCGCCAGCCATGAACTCACCCCCGCCGAGGCGGACCAGCTCTGGGGGCTCAACGCGCGCACCCCGCTGCTGCTGGGCGGCCTCGCCGCCGCGCACATGGCCGCCCGCGGTGGCGGCAGCATCGTCAACATCTCCTCCGACGTCGGCAGCGTGCGCGGCATCCCGAACCAGAGCCTGTACGCGGCGACCAAGGGCGCCGTCGACGGGGCCACCCGCTCCCTGGCCGCCGAGTGGGGCGAGCGGGGCGTCCGCGTCAACGCCGTACGCCCCGCGGTGACGGACACCGACATGTCCGCCGCCGTCTTCGCCGACCCCCATCTGGAGCGGGCGCTGACCGCGCAGTACGCGCTGGGCCGGATGGGACGCCCGGAGGACATCGCCGAGGCGGTGCTCTTCTTCGCCTCACCGGCCAGCTCCTTCGTCACCGGGCAGATCCTCAGCGTCGACGGAGGGTGGATCGCCGTGCAGCGGTGACGGGCCGGTACGTCGGCAGGTGAGATATGTGTGCAGCGAAGGAGGAGAAACATGTCTTTGTCAAACCTTTGCCACTCAAACACACATATCTATTTGTCTGTGGCAACCAAGCAAATATAGTTGCTTCAAGCAATGACATGGGAGGCGGATGTGGTCGAACGGGCTCAGTACGAGGAACTGGTACGCCAGTTCAGTGCCTTCGGCGTGGTCAAGCGCGAGTTGGGCCGCATCCTGCCGGACGGCTGCTCCCACGCGTCCGCCGCCGTGCTGGCCCTGCTGAGCCGGTACGGCGACATACGTATGGGCAAGCTCGCCGAGCTGCTGGCGGTGGACATGTCCGTCATCAGCCGCCAGGTCGCGCACATGGCCGCACAGGGCTGGATCGACCGGTCCCCGGACCCGGCGGACCGCCGCTCGCGCATTCTGCGCCTGACCCCCGAGGGCCGCGACCAGCTCGACGAGCTGTCCGAACGGACCACCCGGCTGCTGGCCGACCGGCTGAACGACTGGACCGACGACGAGGTCGGCCGGCTCATCGGGCTCATGGCGCGGCTGCGGTCCAGCTTCGACAGCACCGGATGCGAACCGGCCGTGCTCACCGCCGTGACGGCGCACCGTACGCCCTCGCCCTCCCACCCGTACGCCTCAGACCGACGCACAGACGAAGGAAGACCATGACCACGACCACACCGGACGGTGTACGGGCGCATCCAGGCCCCGGCGAGGACCCCGCCGCCGGGGGAATGACCCACCGGCAGATCATGGAGGCCCTGTCCGGGCTGCTGCTCGGACTGTTCGCCGCCATCCTCTCCTCGACCGTCGTCACCAACGCCCTGCCGCGGATCATCAGCGACCTGGGCGGCGGCCAGAGCGCCTACACCTGGGTGGTCACCGCCTCGCTCCTCGCGGTCACGGCGTCGACCCCGCTGTGGGGCAAGCTCGCGGACCTGTTCAGCAAGAAGATCCTCGTCCAGGCCGCGCTCGTCATCTACGTCGCCGGTTCCCTGGTGGCCGGTCTGGCGCAGGACCCCGCCACCCTGATCACCGCCCGCGTCATCCAGGGCCTGGGCGGCGGCGGCCTCTCCGCGCTCTCGCAGGTCGTGCTCGCCGCGATGATCTCCCCGCGCGAACGCGGCCGGTACTCCGGCTATCTGGGCGCCACCTTCGCCGTCGCCACCGTCGGCGGCCCGCTGCTCGGCGGTGTCATCACCGACACCAGCTGGCTCGGCTGGCGCTGGTGCCTCTTCATCGGCATCCCGTTCGCCCTCGTGGCCCTGTTCGTGCTCCAGCGCACGCTGAACCTGCCGCTGGTCAAGCGCCGGGTCAAGGTCGACTGGGCCGGGGCGTTCTTCGTCACCGCCGCCGTCTGCGTGCTGCTGATCTGGGTCACCTTCGCCGACGACAAGTACGCCTGGCTGTCCTGGCAGACGTACACACTGGTCGGCGCCTCCGCGCTGCTGACGCTCGTCTTCCTGTTCGTGGAGACCAGGGCCGCCGAACCCATCATCCCGCTGCGCCTGTTCCGCAACCGCACCATCACCCTGGCCTCGCTCGCCTCGCTGCTGGTCGGCATCGCGCTCTTCGCGGGCACCGTCTTCTTCAGCCAGTACTTCCAGCTGGCCCGCGGCGACTCCCCGACCCGCTCGGGCGTCATGACGATCCCGTTCATCGGCGGCCTGTTCATCTCCTCCACGGTCTCCGGACGCGTCATCACCACCACCGGCAAGTGGAAGGGCTGGCTGCTGTCCGGCGGCGTGCTGCTCACCGCGGGCGTCGCCCTGCTGGGCATGCTCCGCCACGACACCCCGTACTGGGAGATCGCCCTCTGCATGGCCCTGATGGGCCTCGGCGTCGGCATGACCCTCCAGAACCTGGTGCTGTGCACCCAGAACCAGGTGGACCCCGGCGACCTGGGCGCCGCGTCCTCCGTGGTGACCTTCTTCCGCTCCCTCGGCGGCGCGGTGGGCGTCTCCGTGCTCGGCTCGGTGATGACGACCCGGATCGGCCACTACGCCCGCGAGACCATCGGCGCCCTCGGCCCGCAGGACCGGGCGGCGGCCGCCCAGGCGTCCGGCGGCGGCAGTCTGCCGGACCTGCACATGCTGCCGGTCCCGGTCCGCACCTGGCTGGAGAGCGCCTACGGCCACGGCATCGGCGACATCTTCCTGTACATCGCGCCGGTCGCCCTGCTCGCGTTCCTGGTGACCCTGTTCATCAAGGAGGTCCCGCTGCGCGCCTCCAGCGGCCTCGCCCAGGCGGCCCAGGCCGAAGGAACCGGGGAGACCGGGCAGTAGTCCCGCTGGAGCCACCGCGCGGGAGCGCGGAACGGCAACGGGGGCCGGGCAACCGCCCGGCCCCCGGCCGCGTACCGCGTCAGGCGCTGGACCACTTCTGGTTGGGTGTGCCGGCGCAGGTCCACAGCTGGAGCCTGCTGCCGTTGGCGGTCCGGTTGTCCCGGATGTCCACGCACTTGTCGGCCAGACCGCTGACCAGGTCGTGGTGCGAGTTGAGCGCGAACCGCTGGGCCGGGTTGCCGTTGCAGTGCGCGAGCTGGACCGTCGTGCCGTCCGACGTCCGGGCGCCGGCGGCGTCCATGCACAGGCCCATCGACCGTACGGTTCCGTCCGGGGCGAACGTCCACTGCTGCGCGGCCGCGTCCGAGCAGTCCCGGATGTCCAGCGGGGCACCGTCCTTGCCCTGGCCGCCCGCGACGCTGATGCAGCGGCCGCTCGCCGAGTGACTGCGGAGGCGCACGGCCGACGCCCCGGCGTCCGGGCCGGGGCCGGATCCTCCGGCGTCGGGGCCGGCCCCGGTGTCACCGGAGGCGGCGGGAGCGGTCGCCGCGCCGGAGGCGTCCGGCGCGGAACCGCCGTCCTTCGCCGTCGCGCTGCCGCTCGACGTGGGGCGGGGCTTCCCGTCCGAGGGGGAGGCGGACGCCGTGCCCTTCGACGGTCCGCCGAAGGACGCGGACGGGGAGGAGCTCCCGGGCAGATCCGGCAGCAGATCCTCGACGTCCGGGCGGTGTGCGCCGTAGGCCCCGCCCGTCGAGCCGCGCTCGGGGGAGTCGCCGCCGCCCCTGGCCAGCGTGACGGCGGTGCCCGCGATCAGGGCCACAGCGACTGCCGCGGCGGCGATCAGGAGGCCCCGGCGCTTGTCGCGCGGCGGCGTACGCGGGCCGAAGCCGCCCGGTGCCGGACCGGACGGCCCGGCTGTGTCCGCCCCGCCGCGGCGCCCGCCCGGCGCTCCGCCCCCGTCGGCCCAGTCGTGTCCGGCGGGTTCGGGTGCCCCGAGGCGGTCGAAGGCCGCGGTGCCCCGGGCGGCGGAGCCGCGCACCCGGCCCAGGGACGAGAACTGCGTCAGCCGGGGCAGGGTGCCCCGCTCACGGGCCGGGCCTGCGCTCGCCCGCCCGGAGTCGTCGACGCTGTTGTTGCTGTCGGCACTGTTGTCGCTGTTGTCGCTGCTATCGCTGTTGTTGCGATGGTCGCCGCTTTCGTTGCCACCGCCCGCGGGTCCGCTCCCGAACCTGTCGGCCTGCGCGCCCTTGCGGCGTTTCGGCAGGCCGCCGCCCGTGGCCGGGCCGTCGGCGCCCGTCCGCCGGTCCGTCCGGGACCTGATGGGCAGGACCTCCGTCCGGCTCGACATGGCATCCGGTGCCGGTTCGCCGGGTGGCGCGGCCACGGGAACCTCCCGGGGGACCTCGCGGTCCGGCGGCGGGTGCGGGGACTTCATGGAGTTCCTTTCGGAGGGCGCTGCGGCATGCGCCGGTCCGGCACCGCGCGGGTCGCCGGACCGGGAGCGGGGGTACGCGCCCCCGTGGCCCGGTGGGGCCGCGGGCGGCCGGACACAGACCCCGCACACTGGTAACGGAGGCGGCCCCCGGCAAAGTTCAGCCGGTTCTCACCTCTCGGCGGCCGGTGGCTCCGTGGGCGGAATGCCCAGCAGCCGGGCGAGTTCCTCGATCAGCGCGACGGCCCGCGCCGTCTGCCCGGGGTCGGACAGGGCGGCGGAGAGGACCTGTTCCGCGGGCATGGCGGCCCGCTCGTGCACGACGCGGCGCACCTGGTCGGCCAGGGTGAGCAGGGTGCGGCGCCCGTCGGCGGGGTCCGGCGCGGCCAGCAGGATCCCGCGGTCGCGCAGCCGCTGGACGGAGGTGGAGACATGGCTCTGCGCGAAGCCCGTACGGGCGCGGATGTCCTGGACCGAGGCGCCCGGGTGCTTGAACACGTCCCCGATCACCGCCAGTTCGCCCGGGGTGAGGGTGCCGCCGGAGGGATCGGCCACCACGTCCCGCCCGAGGCCGGTGAGGCGCTTGCCGAGTCTCAGGAGTTGGACGCCATCCATGCCGACACCTTATAGCGAATCCCCATCGCCGGTGATGCATCACGATCGATACATCACCGGTGATGCATCTTCACTGATACATCTTTACAGATGCATCTGTGCCGATCTACTTTGGCGCCATGACCACTCCAGAACCGCTCAGCCCCATCTCCCGTACGGCCCTGTCCGTCGCCCTGGTCCGCGCCTACGAGAGCAGCCGCCCCGACCCGCTCTTCCGGGACCCGTACGCCATGGCCTTCGTGCGGGCGTCCGGCATGCCGCTGCCGACGTCAGGACCGGCCGGGGACTTCGCCCGAAGGCTGGTCCTCCAGGGCGTGATCCGGACCCGCTTCTACGACGACCGGCTCGTCGAGGCCACGGGCGGCCGGGCCGGGCGCACCCAGGTCGTCGTGCTCGGCGCGGGCCTGGACACCCGCGCCCACCGGCTCCCGTGGCCGCCGGGCACCCGCCTCTTCGAGGTCGACCTCGCACCCGTGCTGGCGTTCAAGCAGCGGGTGCTGGACGAGCAGGGCGCCGTCCCCCGCTGCGAACGCGCCACCGTCGCGGCGGACCTGGTGCGCGACGACTGGGCCGGGGGACTGGTCCGGGCCGGTCTCGACCCGGAACGGCCCACCGCCTGGCTGGCCGAGGGACTGCTCGTCTACCTCACCGCGCGGGAGGCCGCAGACCTGCTGTCGGCCGTGGGCAGCCTCTCCGCCCCCGGCAGCCTGCTCCTCCTGGAACAGGGCCGGGATGTCACCACCACACCCCGGGAGGACACACTGGCCCCCATGACCGACCTGTGGAAGGGCGGCCTCGGCCCCGGGACCGATCGCTGGCTCGCCCGCGACGGCTGGTCGGTCGGCCTCAGCGACCTGGCCGCCGTGTCCGCCGGATACGGCAGACCGTCCGGCCCGGCGGCCGCCTCCGGCTTCCTCACCGCGGAACGCACCGGCTGACTCCCTGACTCCCCGTCACCCGCCCGAGGCCGTCGAGGCGATCCGTTCCCAGCGCGAACGCTTCCTCGCCCGGGTGGCGGACCTTCCCGCCGCCACCTGGCACGCGGACACCCGGTGCGCGGGATGGAACGGCCCGCGACCGGACTTCCTGGTCTCCGAACGGTTCCGCTCCCATCCGGCGCGGACACCGGCGCAGTGGCTGGAGTTCTCCTCGGCGGAGTCCCCCGACGACACCGTCCGCAGAGGTGCTGGACAGCCTCGCCGGGCGCGGTCCCGAGGTCGCCGCCGTGCTCACCGGCTCCGGCCCCGCCGCCGTGGAGAAGCTCGCGCGCCTGCGCGCCGTGGCCACCTGACACCCGGCGAGCGGTTCCCCGGGGCCGGGGCCGGGGTGCGGGGTGTGGACGACGGTCGGAGGGAGCTCCTGGGGCCGCGGTGGTGGTGCCGCCCGCCTGTTCCGGCAGGCCCGTTCCGTCCCCCGGACGGCATGCGTCCGCCCGCGGCGCCGCGGCGCGTCCCGGGATCGGGACGGTCGCGGCACCGCGGGCGGACGGGCTGGCATGCCGCCGTTCGGCCGTCGCGGGGTTCAGCCGCTGCGGCCGCGGGCGTCAGATGATGGTGTCGTAGGTGTTCCAGCCGCCGCCGACACTGGACTTGGTGGCGAACGGCGCGGCGGCGTCACCGGTGCCCTTGTAGAACCAGAGCCCGCCCGAGGCGTCCCGGGCGACGAGGTCGGGCTTGCCGTCCTTGTCCAGGTCGCTCGGACCGACCAGCACGTTGTACGTGTTCCAGCCGGGTCCCACACGCGACTTGGTGGCGTAGGGCGCGGTGGCGTCGCCGGTGCCCTGGTAGAGCCACAGCACACCCGAGGTGTCCCGGGCGATCAGGTCCGCCTTGCCGTCGCCGGTCACATCACCCGTGGACGTCAGGTTGTCGTACGTGTTCCAGCTGGGCCCGACACGGGTCCGGGCGGCGAACGGCGCGGTGGCGTCGCCGGTGCCCCGGTAGAGCCACAGCACACCGGAGCCGTCCCGGCCGATGAGGTCCGGGACACCGTCACCGGTGACGTCCCGCGCACCGGTCAGGGCGTTGTACGTGTTCCAGCCCGAACCGACCTTGGTCCGCCCGGCGAAGGGCGCCGACGGCTTGCCGGTGCCCTTGTAGTACCAGAGCACCCCGCTCTTGTCGCGGGCGACCATGTCACCGGTGCCGTCGGCGCGCAGCGCGGTCAGCGGCGTCACCAGGTCGTACGTGTCCCAGCCGCCGCCGACGCGGTAGCGGAGCAGGAAGGGGCCGGAGGCGCTGCCGCTGCCCTGGTACTGCCACAGCACACCCGAGGCGTCCCGGCCCAGCACGTTGTACCGGTCGGTGGCCGCGTCGGGAGCGGTGCCCTTGACGACCTGGACGTCCTCGGCGCGCACCCAGGCG
Organism: Streptomyces sp. PsTaAH-124; assembly: GCF_000373685.1. NCBI lineage: Bacteria > Bacillati > Actinomycetota > Actinomycetes > Kitasatosporales > Streptomycetaceae > Streptomyces > Streptomyces sp. PsTaAH-124. The sequence continues at coordinate 22,274 of NZ_KB892187.1, forward strand.
ATCCGGTGGTTGAAGCGGATCGGGTAGAAGGTGTTGCTGCCCACGACCGTCACGCGCGACCCGGTTCCGGAGCCGTCGATCAGACCGCTGTTGTAGTAGGAGCCCTTGATGGCGGCACCCGCCAGCGCGTACTTCTGCCCGGCCGGGACGCTGTACTTGGTCAGCGACGCGCCGTTCTGGTTCTGCACCGGCACGCCGGTGCCGCTGTACGCGGCGTCCTCGGGGTACGTCCGCCCGTACACGGGGATCGAAGCGGCCCCCGCCTTGGGCGTGACGGTGTCCGGTGTGCCCACGGCGGTCGCGAACTGGCCGCCCTGGTTGTAGAACCACGCCTTCTGGCCGCCGTACCAGATGGCCGTCCAGTCCCGCTGCGCCTCCGCGACCACGTACTCGCCGCCGGCCACCACCTTGTTGGCCCAGTTCGGGGCCTCGGTGGCGGTCTGGCTGCCCAGGTACGGGTCCGACAGCGGCGCCGAGCCGGTGGACGGCGAGGTGTACAGGTAGGCGAAGTTCGCGGGCTGCTTGTCGACCGCGGCACCGCCGTTGGTGACGGTCGGCTGGTTGGCCGTGGTGAACGGCGGCACCACCCGGATCACCTGTCCGGGCTGGTACAGGCCGCCGGAGCCGCTCGCGCCGGTCGGGGCGCCCAGCAGCTGCATGTAGTGGTTCCAGTCCCAGAACGGACCCGGGTCCCAGTGCTGCGACTTCACGTTGGCGTCCAGGACGCCCGGGATCTCGTCGTGGCCGAGGATGTGCTCACGGTCCAGCGGGATGCCGTACTCGGCGGCCAGGTACTTGACCAGGGTCGCCGAGGACTCGTACTCGGGCTCGGTGTACCAGCTGCCCTTCTTGACCGCGTAGCCCTCGTGCTCCACGCCGATCGAGTGCATGTTGACACTCTTGTTCCCGGCGTGCCAGGACTCGTTCTTGTTCTCGACGACCTGCGTGACCTGGCCGTCCGAGGCCCGGATCAGGTAGTTCGTGCTGGCGTAGGACGCCGGGTTCTGGAAGACGTTGAGCGCCGAGTCGTAGGTGCCCTCGGTGTCGTGGATGACGATGGAGTTGATCTCACCGCCGACCGTGGGCCGGTTGGCGATGTTGTAGTTGCCCCAGTCGTCCGGACCGCTGTTCTGCTGGTAGGCGGCGGGCTTGAAGTCGCACTTCAGGGCCGACGGGCAGTCGGCGGTGGCGTTGGCGCCGACCGTGGCGACGGTCGGCGCGGCGAGCTTGAGGGCCGACTGCCGCGCGGGCCGCACGGCCGGATCGGCGGGCAGCGTCAGGGACTGGCCGTCCGCGGTGACCCGCCGCTCGCCGGTGCGGACCGAGTCGTAGACGCGGTCCGCGAAGAGCTGCGCCCCCTGGGTCTGCGTGGCCTGACTGGCGCGGGCCACGGCCGCGTACCAGGCGCCCGGGTCCTTCGGCAGCGAACCGGCGGCGTCCTTCTGGTACTTGGCGAGCAGGGCGGCTCCCGCCCGGATGCTCTGCCGGGTGTCGGCGCGCACCTTGTCCGGGGCGACGCCGATGAGGGAGGCGGCCTCGTCGAGCGTGTGCAGCCGCGGGTCGCTCGTGTCGACGGACACCTTGCCCAGACCCTTGAGGGCCTTGGCGGCGTCGAAGTGCTTCGCCACGGCCGGATCGCCGCTGCGGTTCATCCGGTCGAGCTGCTGGGCGCGCGCGTCCGGGCCGTCCGCGAGGCTGCCCGGATCCACGTCCGTGAGCCCCATGACGTTGTACGCACCGGTGGTGCTGGGCAGCCCGTCGTGGTCCTCCCACAGCGTCTGCCGGTACGAGACCGCCATCAGCACGCTCAGCGGGACGTCGAACTCCTCGGCCGCCTTCTCGAACTCGGTCTGCAACCGGGCACCGGGAGGGGCGGCCGCGAGGCCGTCCGGTCCCCCCGGTCCGGGCGCCGCCACGACCGGCGTGCCGGCCGCGGCGACGACGGCGATGGCCGAGGCCACGGTGCAGGCGAGAAGTCTCTTCTTGTTGCGGCCTCTACGATGGTCCGCGCTCACATTCCACCCCTGATCAGTGCTGGATACGCAACATGACATCGTTGCATTGCACACTTCGGAGTGACGCTATCAACGGAGATCATGTTCCCGGCACCGGGGCGGGGTTCACCCGGCGGACCGGGGCACAATCGCCCGATACGACAGGGGTGTTGCACCGGGCCCGGCGGTGCGGCGTCAGCCCGGGGCGCCCGCACCCCGCAACCGGGCCCGGCGCAGCGCCGGAACCGCGAGCGCCGGTACCGCCGCCAGCAGGCTGACGGTGCCGCAGCCGGTGAAGAAGGCGGCGGTTCCCCAGTGCTGCGCGGTCAGGCCCGCCAGGGGGAAGAGAAGGGGCGCCGGACCCAGGGTGCACAGTGTGCTGACGGAGGTGACCCGGCCGAGGTAGCGCGGGTCGGCCGTCGCCTGCACCAGCGCGCCGGTGAGCGTCACCGTCGTACCGCTGGCGAGGCCGGCCAGGGCCGTGAGGGCGACGGCGGCACCCAGGGACGGCACGTGTCCGAGGGCGGCGGTGGCCGCCGCGGTGACCAGCAGCGCGGCGGCGACGCCCGGACCGGCGTACGGGATCCGGGGGGACACGGTGATCCACAGGGCGGCGCCCGCCGCGCCGACGCTGAAGGCGCTGGCCAGCCAGCCCGTGCCCGCCGCGCCCCAGCCCCGTTCGTCCGCCAGCAGCACCAGGCCCAGGGCGACCGGGCCGCTGAAGCACATCTCGCTCAGCCCGATCACAGCGGTGAGCGGTCCGAGGAGCCGGTGCCGCCGGACGTACCGCAGCCCGTCGGCCAACTCCCCCAGGGAGCCACGGCGTACGGGGACGGCCGGGGCGCCGGAGTGGGAAGCGGGGGCGGGGGCGCGGACGGGGACCGGGGCGGGAGCGGGGGTGACACGGACGGTGAGGAGCAGGGCGAGCGACACGGCGAACAGCGCCCCTGCCGCGGTGAACGCCCCGGCCGTCCCGCCGGCCGCCAGCACGACGCCGCCCACGGCGGGTCCCGCGGCGTTGCTCAGCCGCAGCGACAGGCCCCGCATGCCCTGGACCCGCGCGAGCTGCTCCCGGGTGGTGATCCGGGGCGGGAACGCGCCCACCGCCGGCATGAACACCGCGTCCACCACACCGAAGAGGAGGGCGAGCGGTATCAGCAGCCGCATGTCCGGCGCCGCCGACACCAGCACGGCGGCCGTCAGCAGGATCACCAGACAGCGGGTCGCGTCGCTGACCGCGGCGACCCGGCGCGGGCCGAACCGGTCCGCGACCACGCCTCCGGCGAGCATGAACACCGCGCGGGGCAGCGCGCCCGCCGCGACGGCCAGGCCCGCCTGGGACGGGCCCGCGGCACGGGCGGCCGACCACGACAGGGCGAGGAAGCAGACGACGTCACCGGTGACGGAGGCGGTGTGCGCCGCGAGCCAGCGCAACACGTTGCCGTCCCGGTACGCCGGTCGCGCGACGGCCGTCTCCGCCTCCCGGACCGTCATGAGCCGGCGTCCCGCAGCGCGACCGCACCGGGCACGGGGAACGCCTGCACCTGCACCATGACCGGGGCGGGGTCCACGACGGCGGGTGTCGGTGGCTGCGCCTTTGCCGGTGCCTGGGCCGCCGCCGGGAGCGGGGTGCGCGGCTGTCCGTGGCGGGCTATCACCGCGAACAACTCGTCGCGCAGCGCCGCGAGTTCGGCCGGGCGCAGCCGCAGCACGAAGTCGCCGTAGGCACTGACCCCGGTCCAGGGCTCGGGCAGCAGCGGCACCTCGGCGGCGGCGGCCCGCAGGCGTTCGGCGGCGGCGAGGGCCACCGCGTGGGTGTACGCGCGCCCGGCCTCCCGCTGTTCGGGGGAGCCCGCCGCCGGATCGTGGACCGAGCGGTGGTGGCAGGCCCGCCACCACCGCTCCCGCCCCTTGCCGCGCCCCGGTTCCTCCTCGATCAGGCCGCCGGCCGCCAGGCGCCGCAGATGGTAGCTGGCGGCGCCCGGGTTGATGCGCAGTTCCGCGGCGAGCCTGGTGGCGGTCGACGGACCGCGCCGACGCAGCAGCCCGAGCACGTCGATGCGTACGGGATGGGCCAGCACGCGCAGCGCGGCGGTGTCCAACTCGATCTCGGGCGCGGATGGTTGGGCGGGCGGAGTGGTCGAGGGATCGGTCATGGGGCCGAGCGTAGGCTCACAACAACTCTTTTGAAAGAGTTGTTGTGACTCACCAGGGGACGGTCTCGCCGTGCCGGTCCAGGAACCGCAGGCCGGGGACGCCGGCCTGGGCCTCCAGGACGTCGACGACGGCGGGCACGCTCTCGCCGGGATCGAGCGGCGCGTCGGGGCCGCCGAGGCGCGTCCGGTTGTGGCCGGGATCGATGAGCAGCTTGGTCAGGCCGTCGTCGGCGTACCGGGTGGCGTGACTGCGCATCAGCTGGTTGAGCGCGGCCTTGCTCGCTTTGTACAGCTCGTAACCGCCCTCGGTGTTGAGCGAGACGCTGCCCTGCTCGGAGGACATCACGGCGACGGTGCCGCCGGGGGCGACGAGCCCGCGCAGGGCCTCCAGGGCGCGCAGCGGACCGAGCGCGTTGGTGATCATCACCTCGGTGAACATCTCGGTGGGGACCTCGTCGATGGCGAGGTCGCCCCGGTCGATGGCGGCGTTGACGAAGAGCAGGTCGAGCCGTCGGCCGGCCAGGCGCTCGCGCAGCGCGGCCAGTTGCTCCGGGCTGGTCATCTCCAGGGACTCGATCTCCAGCCGGCCGTCGTGCGCGGCGGCCCGGCCGCGCAGCTCGCCGTCGCCGCCGCGGGTGGTGGCGACGACCTGCCAGCCGCGCCGGGCGAGTTCGTCGACGAGGACGAGTCCGAGGCCGCGCGAGGCGCCGATGACGAGGGCCAGGCGGCGGGGGGCGGCGGACTCGGCGGACTCGGCGGACGAGGGGGGTGAGGGAGGTGAGGGGGACATGGGTGCTCCTTCTGGTGGCGGGACGCGAGGCGGGCTCGGTCGGCGGTGGGGCTCGACTCAGATTAGACGCGACGTCGCGTCTAATCAATCGTGTTCCGCGGGGCCGGGACGAAGGGCCGGTAATGTGTGCCGCATGTCCGCCGCCAGTTCCCCACCCCGTCGGCCGCGCTCCGGCAACCGGCGCGACGAGGCCGCGCGCCTCGCCGTACTGCACGCCGCGGACGATCTGCTCGTCGAGCACGGCTTCGGCGCGCTCACCGTGGAGGCCATCGCGCGGCGGGCCGGCGTCGCCAAGCAGACGATCTACCGCTGGTGGTCCTCGAAGACGGACATCCTCCTCGACACCCTCATCGAGGACAGCGAGAAGCGCCTGCCCGTCCCGGCGGAGGAGATCACGGCCGGGACGGTCCGCGACTACCTGCGCGGCTACGCGCACTTCCTCACCGATGACACCGCGGGCGCGGTCCTGCTCGCCCTGCTCGCCCAGGCGCAGCACGACCCCGCCACGGCCAAGGGCTTCCAGGAGCGCTACCTGGAACCGCGCCGGGCGCGCGAACGCGCCATGCTCGCCCGCGGCATCACCACCGGCGCCCTCGCGCCCCGGCTCGACCCCGAGGCCGCGCTCGACGCCCTGACCGGCCCGCTCGTCTACCGAGCCCTGACGGGGGCGGAGGTGCCGGGCGACCTGGTGGACGCCCTGGTGGACGCCGTACTGAGACCGGCCGCGGGCTGAACCCGGCATCGGGTGGTTCCGTGCTCGCCACACATACGCAGCCGGTCGATCGACGCGTAGGCCGGATCAATCGCGCGTGGCGGCCAGTGGGCCGGCGATGGCGGTGAGCCGGAGTTTGGTCTCGTCCTCGCTGCCGGGCTCGGCGGTCATGACGACGATCTTGAGCTCGGAGTCGCCGTCGCTCAGGACGTCGCAGTCCACCGTGACCGGACCCACCGACGGGTGGTCGACCGTCTTGCGGACCTCGCGGTTCGCGGTCACCTCTCCCTTCGCCCACAGCTCGGCGAACCTCTCGTTGCCTGCGTCCAGGTCGCGGACCAGCGCGGCCAGGCGACCGTCCCGGGGGAAGCGGCCGGTGGCGCGGCGTAGATCGGAGACGAGGGCGGCGTCGGTGGTGCCGGGGTCCGTGTCGGTGATGGGCCACAGCACGAGGGGGGTGTGACCGGCGTCCACCGGGAACCTGGCGCGGGCGAAGTTGCGCATCCGCGGCGGCGAGGCCAGGGGGTCTCCCAGCAGGGCGGCCCACCCGTGGTTCCACCACACCAGTTGCCAGTCCGCCGCGAACACGGCCACCGGTACGTCTCCGAGGCGCACGAGGACCCGCTGCATACCGGGCGGGAGATGGTCGCAGATCGTGCCGTCCGCCGGCGGCACGAGCCGGGCCAGCCGGTAGAGGTGGTCCCGCTCGGCGGTGGACAGCTGGAGGGCGCGCGCCAGGGACGCCACCACCGACGCCGAGGGCGTCGTGGCCCGCCCCTGCTCCAGACGCACGACGTAGTCGACCGACACTCCGGCCAGGTCGGCCAGTTCCTCACGCCGCAGCCCGACAGCCCGGCGCTTGCGGACGACCGGCAGCCCGGCGGCCGACGGGGGCAGCCGGTTCCGCCACGCGCGGATCATCGCGCCCAGTCCAGCTCCGGGGGGTGTCGTCGTCATGCTCTCCATCCTCCCGCCATCCTCCCGCGTCCCCGATCACACGCGGGGACGCGAGGGTGGTACTGGTCTTCCCACCGTCGAAGCGTCCCTGGTCCGGCTCCCTCGTCCAGGCGACCATCGAAGGCATGACGATCACTTTCATCACCGGAGCCAACAAGGGCATCGGCCGCGAGACCGCCCGCCGCCTCATCGCGTGCGGTCACACCGTTCTCCTGGGAGCCCGCGACCGTGAGCGGGGTGAGGAGGCAGCCGCCGCGCTGGGCGCACGCTTCGTCCCCATCGACGTGACCGACGACGCGTCCGTGGCCGCCGCCGCCGCGGACGTCGCCGAGCACGAGGGCAGGATCGACGTCCTGATCAACAACGCGGGGGTCCAGGGTCCCCTCGGCGATCCCGGCGGCCTCACCGCCGCCGACGCCCACGCCGTCCTCGACGTCAACGTCATCGGCGTCGTCCGCACCACCACCGCGTTCCTGCCGCTGCTGCGCCGCTCGGACGACCCCGTGATCATCAACGTCAGCAGCGGCATGGGCTCCCTCGCCCTCACCCACGACCCCGCCCGGCCCGAGTCGCATGTCGTCGCACCGCTGTACACCTCCTCGAAGGCAGCGCTGACGATGTTGACCACGCAGTACGCCAAGGGGCTCCAGGGCATCCGCGTCAACGCCGCCGACCCCGGCTACACCGCGACCGACATCAACGGGCACAGTGGCCCCCAGACCGTCACCGAGGGCACGGACGCGATCGTCGCCCTCGCCACCGAGGGGCCCGGCGCCGGCAGCGGACGCTTCATCGACCGCCATGGCGAGATCGCCTGGTCGTGAGACCAGCCGCGCCGAGGTCTCGTGACCGTGGTGTTCGGCTCGGGATGGTGCTGCTCGGCGGCGCGTCCCGGCTCGGGGGCGGCGGGCAGGTCGCGGGCGCCTGCGGCGTCGAGGGGGCGGCGACGCCTTCTCCGGTGTTCTCCGAGATCAGGTCGCGCTGGAACTCCAGGACCCCGGCGAGCACGGTGACGAAGAGTCCGGTCCGCGGTCCGGTTCCTCCGGTGCGGTGAGCGTGCGGCGTACCGCGCCGCGCAGCCAGTGGTGGGCGCCGTCGGCGGCGTGGCGGGGGTGCCAGGCCATGCCGATGGTCAGGGGCGGGAGCGGGAGGGGGATGTGGAGGAGCCGCAGACCGAGCACGGCGGCGGCCTCGGTGAGCGGTGAGGGGGCCGTGCCGGGGAGCGCGGCCGGAAGGAGACAGACGACGTCGCTGCGCGCGGCGAGCGTCATCGCGGCGAGATGGCCGGGCAGGACGACTGACACCCGCCGCCTGAGCCCCTGCTCGGCCAGCGCGGTGTCGAGGGGGCCGCTGAACCGGCCCCGGCGGCTGACCGCCACATGCTCGGCCGCCGCGAGCCGGGCCGGGGTCAGCGTCCCCTCGGTGAGGGGGTGCCCCGGCCGCACGGCCGCCGCCATCTCCAGGGTGACCAGCTCCTCGACCTGGGTCTCGGGGTCGACGTGGTCGATGGACCCGACCTCCAGGTCGATCCGGCCGTCGCGGAGCGCCGGTCCGGCCTCCAGCTCCTCGGCCCGGAACCGCAAGGAGATCCCCGGCGCCTCCCGCCGGGTCAGCCGCAGCAGCCCGGGAGCCAGCGCCGCGCCGATCACATCGGCGGTCTGGAGGGTGAAGGTGGTGTGCAGGGTGGCGGGGTCGGCACCGGCGCCTGGGGTGAGCAGCGCCCCGAGCCGCCGTACGACGGTGGCGGCCTCGTCGCGCAGGGCCTGGGCGCGGGGCGTGGGGACCATCGTCTGCCCGGCCCGCACCAGCAGCGGGTCCTGGAGGACGCGGCGCAGCCGGGCGAGGGTGCGGCTCATGGCGGCGGGCGACGTGTGCAGACGGGCGGCGGCCCGGGTCACGCTCTGCTCGGCCAGCAGCGCGTCCAGGGCGACGGCGAGCTGGGCGTCGATCACGGGTTCTGTGCTGTGCGCGCTGTTCACCGGTGTCATTCCATTTCAGGCAAGGATTCCGTGCTGAAGTTCCCATTGTGGCAACACCTGCTGCCTCCGCAGGATGAGGGACGTACCGAATCCGGCACGATCCACGAGGTTTGCATGATCGTCATCACTGCCCCCACCGGGAACATCGGCCGCCACCTGCTGCCGCTGCTCCTGGAGTCCGCCCCCACCCTCGGCGAGGAACTGCGCGTGATCGTGCGCGACCCCGCCCGCCTGCCCGAGGACGTCCGCGAGCGCGTCGAGGTGATCACCGGCTCGCACGGCGACCCCGAGGTCGTCGACCGCGCCTTCGACGGCGCGGACGCCGTCTTCTGGCTCGTCCCGCCGGACTCCTCGCTGCCCCCGGAGGACGGCTACCGGGGCTTCACCCGCCCCGCCGCGAAGGCGCTCGCCGTCCACGGCGTCGGCCATGTCGTCGGCGTCTCCGCGCTCGGCCGCGGCACCCCGGTCGCCGGGCGCGCCGGACTCGTCACGGCCTCCTTCGCCATGGACGACCTCCTCGCGGGCACCGGCGCCGCCTACCGCGCCCTGGCCAACCCGTCCTTCTTCGAGAACCTCCTCGAAGAGGCCGGCTCGATCCGCGACCAGGGCTTCTTCACCGACTGCGTCGACCCCGGCCGCAGGGCGCCCATGGTGGCCGTCGCCGACATCGCCGCCGTCGCCGCCGGTCTGCTGCTGCACCGCTCCTGGACCGGCAACGCCGACGTCCCGGTCCTCGGCCCGCGCGACCTGTCGCCCGACGACCTGGCCCGCATCATGACCGAGCAGTTCGGCCGCCCCGTCCGCTACGTGCGCCAGCCCCTCGACGAGGTCCACGCCACCCTGGTCGGCTACGGCCTCGACGCGTCGTTCGTCCAGGGCATCGTCGACATGAAGCGGGCCAAGGACGACGGCCTCGACGCCGGTGTCACCCGCACCCCGGCCACCGCGACCCCCACCACCTTCGAGGAGTGGTGCGCCCGGACGCTCAAGCCGGCCGTCCTCTCCTGAAGCCGTCCCGCGATTCCTTCCTGAACGCCCCTCTTCCGAAAGGCGTCCCGCCATGACCACCACCGAGAACACCGACCCGCCGGTCACCGCGTTCCTGCTCGTCAAGACCACGCCCGAGTGGCTGGCCCTGACCCCCCGCGAGCGCCTGGAAGCCTTCACCACCCAGGTCGTCCCCGCGATAGAGGCGAAGACCAGCGGCGTACGGTCCCGCTTCTACGACACGGAGTTCTACTCCGCGCGCGTCACCGACGTCTGGGTCTGGGAGGCCGACGACCACCGGGCCTACCAGCTCCTCATCGACGCCCTGCGCGAAACCCCCTTCTGGGACCGCTACTTCGAGATCGTCGACCTTCTCGTCGGCACCGAGAACGGATACGCGCGCACCTACGGATTCGAGGACGTGGCCACCATCGCCACCTGACGCACCGCGTCCCCCGGACCCCGGCCGCCCTCCGCGCACCCCCGGCGCGGCGGGCGGCCGGTGCCACCGCCCCTCCTGCGGGCCCGCTCCGCCGCTCGCATAGGGTTACCGCCCATGTGGCCAGGAGAACAGCCGCCAGGGGGCGGGCAGCATCCGCAGCAACCGGTACCGGGGCAGCAGCCGGGACCGGGACAGCAACCGGTACCGGGGCAGCAGCCCAACCCGTACCAGCAGCCCGGATACCACCAACCGAACGCCTACCAGCAGCCGAACCCGTACCAGCAAGGGCCCCAGCCGTGGGACGTCCCGACGCGGCCGATGGGCGGGCCGCCTCAGGGACCGCAGGGCCCCTCCGGTCCGCCCGGACCTCCGCGCCCTCCGGGCGGCGGCCGCAACCGTACGGCACTCGTCGCCGTCGTCGCGGCGGCGGCCGTCGTGGTCGCCGCGGGGGTGACCGGCTACGCCGTGCTCGGCGGCAAGGACGACGAGGCCGGCCCCGGTCCCACGCCGAATCCCACCATCTCGCCCTCTGCGCAGCAGAATTCGGCCAACCCCCGTGACGCGGGCAGCGACACGGCCACGGTCAAGGGCTGGAAGGTCGTCGTGAACCCCGAGGCGGGCATCAAGTTCGACGTCCCGCCGGAGTGGGGGCTCAAGTCCACCGGGTGGGTCACCTTCGTCGCCGACAACAAGGACCCCGACGACAAGCCGCTGATCGGCATGCGCGCCCCCGCGTTCCTCAAGGAGCAGTGGTGCGCCTCGGACGAGGACCGCGACGGCCGTGTGGGCTACACCCCTCTCGCGGGGGCCGGGTCCCGGGGCAACAACGGTGCCAGGACCACCGAGGGCATCGCCCACGACGACCCCAGGACCTGGGTCTACGGTCAGTACACCCAGCCCGACAAGGCCAAGATCACCTCGGGTCCGGTGGAACCGTTCACCTCGGCCTCCGGCCTCAAGGGCAGCCTCGGCAGCGCCTGGTCGACCGGCGTCGGCACCGGCAGGAAATGCGTCACGAACGGCAAGGCGTGGACGTTCGCCTTCAAGAACGCCCAGGGCGACTTGCAGTCCTGGTCCTTCTTCGCCGCCAAGGGGGTCGACGGCGAGGTCCCGGACGCCACCGCGCGCAAGATCGCCGCCACGGTACGCGTCTACCAGCCGCCCTCCACCTGAACCGCCCGTCCTCGTCGGGCCGTTCTCGTCGGGCCGTCCTCGTCGGCCCGTCAGGAGAGCCCGACGAGCCCCCAGCCGCGACGCGCGGCCGCCCCGGCCGCATCGGCCCCTTCACGCAGGAGCGCGGTGAACTCCCCGAAGGTGTCCGGACGTCCGGCCCAGCCCGCGCACTCGGCGGCGAACGGTCCGCGCAGCTCCTCCAGCCGCGGCTCCACCCGCTCCCCGGCACGGACCTTGCCGGGCACGGCACTTGGCGGGCAGACGAGCAGCACGCGGGGGAGCCGGGGGCCGGCGGCGGGCGGGAAGAGCCCTCCGCAGGTCCGCCCCCCCGGGGCCGGTCGCCGGATCCGCGTACCAGATCAGGCCGTCGAGGAAGGCGTCCATCGCCGCGCGCACGGACGCGTCCGCGCGCATGCGCATGTCGTCCCACCCGTCGCCCGCGCGACGGTGCGGCCGGTAGGAGCCGGTGGTGTGGGCGAAGACGTACTCGGCGCACCAGGCGTCCTCCTCCCGGACCCCCCGGAGGCCACAGCCGGCCAGGGGCTCCGCGCCGCGACCACGCCTGGTCGTCCGGGAGGTCCGGGGGCCGCACCGCGTCCTCCAGCGCGTCGGCCCGGCGCCCGGCGGGGAGGGCACGCAGCCGTTCCCAGTCCGCCATGAACAGCGTGAGGTCCAGACCCGTGCGAGCAGCACAGGAGGGACGGCGGGCGTGTCCCGCGCTCAGAACTCCAGCACCAGCCGGCCGCGGATCCCGCCCTGTTCCAGGAGCCGGTGCGCGGTGACGGCGTCCTCGGCGGGAAGGGTCCGGGCCACCCGCAGGGTGAGCAGGCCCTTCTCGACCTGGGTGCGCAACCGGTCGAGGCGTGCCGTGTCGCCGAGGTACGAGGTGAACACCGCCGTACGGTTGCGGACGGCGCGCAGCCGCAGTTCCTCGGAGGATCCGATCCCCACACTGCTGGACATCGTTCCGCCCTCGCGCACGGCCAGCGAGGCGGAGGCACCGGCGCCGACGGTGTCCACCAGCCCGTCCACACCGCTCGGCACCGCCCGCAGGATGTTCCGGCCGATGTCGCCCGACCGGGGCACCACCAGATCCGCGCCCAGCTCGCGCACCAGGTCCTCGTCGTGCGGCGAGGCGACGGCCACGACCGTGAGCCCGTCGGCCGCGGCCAGCTGGACCACGTAGCCGCCGACCGCCCCGGCGCCGCCGGTGACCGCGACCGTCCGGCCCGGCGCGAGGTCGGCCAGGTCCAGGGCGAGCCGGGCGGTGAGCCCGTTCATCGGCAGGGTCGCCGCCTCGGCATGGCTGGTGCCGGCGGGCGCGAGGGCGACCTGCCGGGCCGGCAGCACGACGTACTCGGCGTAGGCGCCGCCCGTCGCGGTGTTGGGCACCACCACCGCCATCACCCGGTCGCCGAGGCGCAGTCCGGTGTCCGTCCCCGGGCCGATCTCGTCCACCACCCCGGCGGCCTCGGCACCGAGCACGTACGGCGGCCGGACCGCGCTGACATCGGCGAACCCGCCGCGCAGGAACCGGTCGCCCGGGTTGACGGTCGCGGCATGCACCCGCACTCGTACCTGCCCGGGGCCCGCGTGCGGTGCGGGCAGCTCGAAGACGTCCAGGACCTCGGGGCCCCCGAACCGGATGACGCCTACTGCCTTCATGTTTCCCTCCCAGGGACGGGGGCCGTCCCGCGGCTCCGGATGTGTCTCACAGCGATTGTCCGCGGCCTGCCGGGACCCGCCTTCAGTCATGTGACCGTCGATGCCGCGAAGGACCGATCCGAGACCGGCCGATCCGGGACCACGGGTCACATGCATCGGGCGAGCTCCATGACACGTGTTTCCACGTGTGCCATCGCCGCGGTCATGGCAGGAACGGTAGACCGAATTTTCTGGACTTCAAAGTCCATAGAGGAGGTGTGCCCGGTTCAGCCGAGCAGCGCCGAGGCGGCCTGCTCGGCGAGCCAGGCCGCCGTCTCGTCCCAGTCCCAGCCCAGTTCGCGGGCGGTCGACCAGCTCGCGGTGCCGAAGTAGAACCAGAGGATCTGCTCGGTCCGCGCCGCGTCGGAGCCGACCGCCCCGAGCGTGACCAGGCGGCCGGAGACGGCCGCCAGCCGCTGCCGGTACCGGCCGACCGCGTACTCGGCCGCCGCCGCCACGGCGGGGTCGGAGGCGGCGTTGTCCACCATGACGTGCAGGAAGGCCGAGCGGCGCCGGGTGACCTCGCCGGTCCCCTCGGCCGTCAGACGCAGGATGCGCCGCGGGTCGGTCTCGGCGAGCACGGCGGCCATCGACTCGGTGATCCCCTCGTCGTCGGTGCTCTCCCGCGCCAGGGCTCCGATCAGGGCCGGTTTGCCGCCGACACTGGTGTACACGGTGTTCACGGCGACACCCGCGCGCTCGGCGATCTGGGCGACGGTGGTGCGTGTGTATCCCTGCCCGGCGAACAGCTCCTCCGCGGCACGCAGGACCTCGGCGCGGGTCTCCCGCGCCGAGGCGGCCCGGACCACTGATCGATACACACGTTTGGCCATGACCGGCAGTATCGCAGGCCGAGCCGGAGAAACATAGTTTCAGAGGAACCCTGTTACTCTCAAAGTATGCCGATCAATCCCGACGCTCCCACCGACAAGCCGGAAACGGAGCAGATGGTGGTGATCCACCGCACTCTGCGCCGTGAGTTCCGAAACCTCCCGTTCCTGGTCGCGGCCGTCCGGCCGGCCGACACCGCCCGTGCGCGGGTGGTCGGCGACCACCTCGCGCTGGTCCTCGCCATGCTCCACGAGCACCATGAGGCGGAAGACATGTTTCTCTGGCCGGTCCTCATGGAACGGGTCCCGCTGGAGAAGGACCTGATCGGCCTGATGGAGACCCAGCATCAGGCGATCGCCGACGCCGTCGCGGCCATCGGGTCCGGCCTCCCGGCCTGGACCGCACAGGCGGACGCCACGGCACGCGACCGCATCGCGGACGCGCTGCGCGGCCTGGACGAGGCGCTGACCGTGCACCTCGACCTGGAGGAGAGCAGGGTGCTGCCGCTCATGCACGAGCACCTGACGGTGCCCGAGTGGCTGGTCCCGCAGAAGCACGCGATGAAGAACGGCCCGAAGACACTCGCCGGCAAGCTGAACCTCGCCGGGATGGTGCTGGAGGACGCCACGCCCCGGCAGCGCGCCTGGTTCCTCGGCGAGATGCCCGCACCGGCCCGGGTGCTGTGGCGGCTGGTCGGAGCCCGGCGCTACCTCACCTACGCGCGGACGGTCCGCGCCGCCGAGGCGGCCGCCACGGGCTGACTTTGGCCGGTACACGCCGCCACTGACGGCATATCCCACACGTGTCCCGGGGATCATGGTGACGCCCCCACCGAGGACGACCGGTCCCGGGATCCTCCCAGGATCCCGCCCCGGACCTCACATTCGACACGATCCACCGGGATACTGCTGACGATGCCTCACCTGAGCGACACCACCACCGACGACGAGCGGGCCGGACGGACGGAGTTCCACGCGGCGGCGCGGCACTGCGCGGACCTCGCCCGTGCCCTGGCCCCCGCCACCGAGGAGCGCAGATCGCTCCCCGGGGAACTGGCCGACGCGCTGACCGCCGGCGGGCTGTTCCGCGCCGGCGTCCCGGAATCCCTGGGCGGCCCGGAGATCCCGCCGCCCGGGATCCTGCGGGCGGCCGAGACGGTGGCCCGCGCGGACGCGTCCGCCGGCTGGTGCGTGGCCATCGCGGCGTCCACGAGCCTGCTGAGCGCGTATCTGCCCGCCGAGGGCGCCGCCGAGGTCTTCGGCGACCCCCGCTCGGTCGCCGCCGGTGTGTGGGCGCCCACCGCCCGCGCCCTGCCGGTGGACGGCGGGGTACGGGTCACCGGACGCTGGGCGTACTGCTCCGGTGTGACCCATGCCGACTGGCTGATGGCCGGGTGTGTGCTGGCGGATCCCGGCGAGGTCGAGGGCGCCGCGCCCGTCCTGCGCGTCGTGGCCATGCCCACGGCGGAGCTGGAGATCCTCGACACCTGGCGCACCAGCGGCCTGCGCGGCACGGGCAGCCATGACGTGGTGGCCGACGACGTGTTCGTCCCCGCGCACCGGCTGGCGTCGCTCGTCGACGGGCCGCCCGCGGGCGCCACCGCGCCCTACCGCTTCCCGCTCCTCGGGTTCTTCGCCCTGTCGGTCGCCGCGGCGGCCCTCGGCAACGCCCGCGGTGCCGTGGACGACCTGCTGGCGCTGGCGTCGGCCCGCCGCCCGTCCGGCTCGGAGCGCACCCTGGCCGAACGCACCGCCACCCAGGCGGCGGTGGCACGGGCCGAGGCCGCCCTGCGCGCCGCGCGCCTGCTCTACGACGACGCCGTGGCCCGAGCCTGGCGGGCCGCGCGGGACGCGGCCCCGCTCACCATGGACCTACGGGTCGACCTGCGCCTTGCCGCCACCCACGCTGCCCGCACGGCGGCCGAGGTGACAGCGGCCATGTACGAGCTGGGCGGCGGCGCGGCCATCCACGAGGACTCGCCCCTCCAGCGCAGATTCCGTGACGCGCACACCGTCACGGCCCACATACAGGTGAACGCCGCCACCTACGAGGTGACGGGCCGCCATCTGCTGGGCCTGCCGATCGACACCGCCCGGCTCTGAATACCGTCCCGTCCCGTCCCACCGAGTCACCGCACCCCGGAGGAAGCACACGTGTCCCGCACCAACCCGCAGTACCGCCTCGCGGCGCGCCCCGTCGGCCTGCCCGCCGCCTCCGACTTCCGCTACGCGGAGGATGAGGCCCCGCAGCCGGGCGAGGGGGAGTTCCTCGTCGAGGTCGACTTCCTGTCCATCGACCCCGCCATGCGCTCCTGGATGAACGCGGGCCGCTCCTATGTGCCGCCGGTCGCCCTGGGCGAGGTGATGCGCGCCGCCGGGATCGGGCACGTCGTCGAGTCCCGGCACCCGGACCACCCGGTCGGCGAGGTGGTGAGCGGCACCTTCGGCGTCCAGCGGTACGCGCTCAGCGACGGCAAGGACGTCGGCACGGTCGACCTGTTCCTGGGCGAGGCGCCGCTGCACCTCGGCGTGCTCGGGTTCAGCGGACTCACGGCGTACTTCGGGCTGCTCGACATCGGCCGACCCCGGCCCGGCCAGACGGTGGTCGTCTCCGCCGCGGCGGGCTCCGTGGGCGCGCTGGTCGGCCAGATCGCCAAGATCGAGGGGTGCCGGGTCATCGGCATCGCGGGCGGTCCCGACAAGTGCCGCCACCTGGTGGAGGAGCTGGGCTTCGACGGAGCCGTGGACTACAAGTCCGGGTCGGTGCGGGCCCAGGTGAAGGAGCTCGCGCCGCAGGGGGTGGACGTGTTCTTCGACAACGTCGGCGGCGATGTGCTCGACGACGTGCTGACCAGGCTGGCCCGCGGGGCGCGGGTGGTCATCAGCGGAGCGGTGTCCCAGTACAACTCCGAGGACGGCGTGCAGGGCCCCTCGAACTACATGCAACTGCTCGTCAACCGGGCCTCCATGACGGGCTTCGTCATCTTCGACTACGCCCCTCGCTTCGACGAGGCCAGGGCCCGGCTGGCCGACTGGCTGCGCGAGGGGCGGCTCAAGGAGCGCACCCATGTGATCAGCGGCGGGGTCGAGCGCTTCCCGGAGGCGCTGCGTGGGCTGTTCGCGGGGGAGAACACCGGCAAGACGGTGCTGGCTCTGTGAGGTGTGAACTCCTGTGACAACAGCGCCCGTTGTGGGGGTGTAAGGCCACCACCCCCTGAATGCAGGAGAATTCATGCGTGACAAGCAGAGCCCACGGCTGCGTTCCCTCATGGCGGCGGGCGCCGTCGTCCTCGCCACCGGGACCGCGGTCGTCGCGGCGGGTGCCCCGGCTTCCGCGGCCGTCAGCGTCCACCGCGTGCAGCTGTGCGCCAAGGGCAGCTACGACGCCGACATCACCTGGTCCGACGGTCTGCGCAGCACGGCTGTCCACCGCGGGAAGTGCGAGACGTTCAACGTCTGGGGAACCGGCGGTTACACCATCGGCGGCTTCCGCGACGGCGGCCGGGCGCACTTCGGCATCGCGAAGGTGAGCGCGCCCCGCGGCGGCTGGCAGGCCACCTCGCCCGGCCGCAAGTACAGCGCAGAGGGCACCACCAAGGCCCCCCGCGTGGTGCGCTGGCAGTGATCGCCCCCGGGACACCGGTACGCCGGTGATCCCGCCGTCACCCACGCGGCATGCCCGTGCTTCCGGCACGGGCATGCCGCGTTTCGCTTTCCTGACGTGTCGCGGACCATGCTCTCCCGGCGTCGTCACCGGCTTGACCGGTGGCGCACATGCCTGCCATGATGACGTCACCGCCTGAACAGGTGACACGGAAGTCCGGGTCACCAGGGAAGGAGGCACCCGACACCCACGTATCCACGAACACGTACAGGGAGATCCGTCATGGCCGTCACCTACACCGCCCGTGTCGCCGTCACCGGCGAGGGCCGCAACGGCGGCACCGCCCGCTCCGAGGACGGCCTGCTGGAGCACACCCTGGCCATCCCCAAGGAACTCGGCGGCGCGGGCGGCGCCACCAACCCCGAACAGCTCCTCGCCGCCGGCTGGGCCGCCTGCTTCCTCGGCGCCCTGCGCCGCGCCGCCGCCACCCGCCACATCCGCCTCACCAGCACCGCCATCACCGCCGAGATCACCCTCACCCACGGCGACGACGGCGAGTTCTCCCTCTCCGCCACGCTCAGCCCCGTCCTCGGCGGAGTCGACCAGGCCACCGCACAGGAACTTGCCGAAGCCGCCCACCAGATCTGCCCCTACTCCAAGGCCACCCGCGGCAACATCCCCGTCACCCTCGACGCCACCACCGCCTGACACGGAAAAGACCGTGGCATTTCTGTGAACCCTCGGCGGGCCGGCATGCGTTCATCAGATGAAGGCTCCTGACCCCCGCTCGCGGGGGACAGGGCGCGGAAGGTCTCCACGGTTCCCCGACCGGGAGACGGCCCGCAAGGCTCCCGTTCGCTCTGAGCCGTGGGGGCGGGTGAACGGGAACGGGGGCCCGGTGTGAGCCGGGCCCCCTGCTTTCAAGGTGTTCCGTTCACAGCGACCCGCACAGCGCGTCGCCCGGAAGCCCCCCGGTCATCACCAGTGCCACCAGTGGCGCGTCAGCACCCGCTGGACGGCACCGGCCATGGCCCGCTCACCCGAAGCGTTCGGATGCACCGGAGCGGCCGGCGTCTCCGGGGCGAACGTCTCGATCCAGCGCCGCTCGACCGGCTGGCACAGATCGTGGCCGACGGTGGGGGCGTACGTGTTCACGTACTCCGCGCCGCCGCGCCGCGCCTGCCGGGCCAGCATCCCGTTCAGTTCCTTCTCCTTGTCCCGCAGATAGGAGAAGTCACCGGCGGCCAGCGGCACCTTGGCGCTGGTGCAGCCGACACCGTCGTCCGGGAACAGGTCGGGGTAGCCGACGACCACGACCCGGGCGTGCGGGGCGCGGCGGTGGATGCCGCGCAGCACGTCCGCGATCTTCGGCGCGGTCCGGGCGACCGCGTCGGAGACCTGGTCACTGCCCTGGCCGGTCAGGTACGACCGGCACGGCGCACCCGCGGGATCGGAGGCCGACAGCTTCGCGCACGTGCCCAGCACGGTCGAGAAGCCGATGTCGTTGCCGCCGATGGTGACGGTGACCAGGTCGGTGCCCCGGTTCAGCGCGTCGAACTGGGCCGGAACCGAGCCCTGCGGGGCCGCCATGTTCGCGGTGGTCGCGCCCGAACACGTGACGTCCGTCAGCGCCGCCCGCGAGGACCGTGCCACCAGGGAGGCGTAGTTCTGGTCGGAGCGCAGACAGGTGCTGTCGACCTGGGTGGGGACGAGCGGTGCGGAGGCGTACGAGTCGCCGAGGGCGACGTAATCCACCCGGTGGCGCCCGTCGTGCCGGGCGTCGGCGGCACTCGCCGACGGGGTCCCGGCCAGGGCCAGGGCCGACACACCGGCGAGCAGCGCGGCACCCGCCGTGAGCGAGCGCCGCGCGGTGGGAGCGGTAAGGAGTCTCCTCAAGATCTGTCCTTTCGTGATCGACGATCACTAGTTGACACGTTGCGGAGGCCCGAAAGGTGCCGGTGGCCCAGGTAACGAATCGGCCGCTGTGCCACCGGCCGGGGCGGAGGACGGGCGTCCGGGCGGGCGGCGGCGTGTGCCCGAGCGTCGAATGGCTTAGGTGTCCGGCGCGGCGGGGCGCGGCCAAGTAGATGTACGTACCCAGGTATGACCGTCATGTGACGGATGCGGGAGCAACATGTGTGGCCCACAGTGGACACATCGAGCTTCTCGTGCGGTTCCTCGGCACAGTTCGCGATTCAGCACGGTTCGTGATTCAGCACAGTTCGCTGTTCAGCACAGTTCAAGATTTTTCCGGAGGGTGATTTCTCATGGTCGGTATCAAGAATCTGCGGGGCCGGCGGTTCGTGACGGCGGTCGCGGCCACGCTCACGGCGGGCATCGCGGGTACCGCGTTCGCCGTGAACGCGAGCAGCACACCCCAGCACACGGACACCGCCGACCGGCACACCAGGCCGACGATCGTCCTGGAACACGGCGCGTT
>NZ_KB892188.1:0-36696 GCF_000373685.1 Streptomyces sp. PsTaAH-124
GTGGCGGAGAGGGAGAACTCGCCGTCGTCGCCGTGGGTGAGGGTGATCTCGGCGGTGATGGCGGTGCTGGTGAGGCGGATGTGGCGGGTGGCGGCGGCGCGGCGCAGGGCGCCGAGGAAGCAGGCGGCCCAGCCGGCGGCGAGGAGCTGTTCGGGGTTGGTGGCGCCGCCTGCGCCGCCGAGTTCCTTGGGGATGGCCAGGGTGTGCTCCAGCAGGCCGTCCTCGGAGCGGGCGGTGCCGCCGTTGCGGCCCTCGCCGGTGACGGCGACACGGGCGGTGTAGGTGACGGGTGCCATGGCTGATCTCCCTGTGTGTGCGGGTGGGTGTTCGGGGGGGCCTCCTTCCCTGGTGACCGGACTCTCTCGTCACCCGTTCAGGCGGTGACGTAAGAATGGCGGATGCATGCGTCACTAGTCAAGCGGGTGACGTAGATATGTGTCTGCCGACCGGGGCGAACTCTCCTCCCGGGCACCTCGTAGAGTTCCGGCATGACGCATCGCAAGGGCCTCGTCCTCGACTTCGGCGGCGTGCTGACCACGCCGCTCTTTCCCGCAGCCCTCGCCTTCGAGGAGCGCGCGGGGCTGGCCCGGGGCGCTCTGATCAGCGCGCTGTACCTGGACCCCGAGGCGGCGCGGCGCACCCAGGAGCTGGAGCGCGGCACGCTCACGCAGGAGGAGTGGAACACCGAGGCCGGCCGGGTGCTCGGCATCCCGGGGGACAACCTCATGGGCCGGGTCTTCGCCGATCTGCGCCCCGAGACCTCGGTGCTCGCCGCCGCTGCCGCCGCGCGCCGGGCGGGCGTGAAGGTCGGCATCCTCTCCAACTCGGTGGGCCTGAGCCCCTGGAACCTCTACGAGGGCTACGACCTGGAGCGGGAGTACGACGCCGTGGTGATCTCCGGGCAGCACGGCCTGCGCAAGCCGGAACCGGAGATCTTCGCGCTGATGCTCGAGCTGCTGGGCCTGCCCGCGGACGAGTGCGTGTTCGTCGACGACACGGAGGAGTATCTGCCGCCCGCCGCGGCGCTGGGCTTCGCGACCGTGCACGCGCGCGAGCCGCGGGAGACGGTGGCCCGGCTGGAGGCGCTGCTGGGTGTGCCCCTGGGGGAGGCGGGCTGACATGGTGTGAAGCGTGGCCATCCGCTTGGACTTGCTGGTCCATTTTTTCCGCCGCATGCTGATGCGGGCCGGACGACCGACACCGTCACCCGACGGGTTCCGGCCGTGGACGGAGGACCATGCAGCAGCGCACACTCGGTGGTCAGGGCCTGACCACCTCGGCCATCGGCTTCGGCGCGATGGGCATCTCGGCCGCCTACGGGCCCGCCGACGAAGAGGGCGGCCTCGCGGCCATCCGGCGCTCCCGTGAACTCAGCGTCACCTTCATCGACACCGCCGAGGTGTACGGCTGGGGGGAGAACGAACGGCTCGTGGGCCGGGCGGTCGCCGGATTCCGCGACGAGGTCGTCATCGCCACCAAGTTCGGCCACACCCGTGACGTCGGCCTGGACAGCCGGCCCGAACACATCCGTACCGTCGTCGACAGCAGTCTGCGCAATCTGGGTGTCGACCACATCGACGTGCTCTACCAGCACCGTGTCGACCCCGCCGTGCCCGTGGAGGAGATGGCGGGCGCCGTGGGCGAGCTGGTCCGGGCCGGCAAGGTCCGCTTCCTGGGGCTGAGCGAGGCGGGCCCCGAGACACTGCGCCGGGCGCACGGCGCGCATCCGGTCTCCGTGCTCCAGACCGAGTACTCGCTCTTCGAGCGCGACGTCGAGAGGCTCTTCCCGGTGCTCGCCGAACTCGGCATCGGGCTGGTGCCCTACTCGCCGCTGGGGCGCGGCTTCCTCAGCGCCTCGGTCAGGCCGGCGGCGGAGTACGCCGCGGACGACTGGCGCCGCGGCGACCCCCGCTGGCAGCCGGGTGCCTACGAGAAGAACCTCGACGCGGTGCGCGGGCTCACCGCCTTCGCCGCGACGAAGGGGGCCACCGTCGCCCAACTGGCGCTCGCCTGGCTGCTGGCGCAGGGGGAGCACATCGTGCCGATCCCGGGCACCCGCAGCGCCGCACGCGCCGAGGAGAACGCCCGTGCCGCGGACCTCGTCCTGACACCGGACGACCTGGACGCCGTACGTGCCGTCCTGCCGTCCGGCGGCCACGGTGCCCGCTACCGGGCCGAGCACATGCCCACCTGGATCTGAGGGCCCAGATTTTTGGACTTGCAGGTCCAATCTATTCATCGCACACTAGCTGGACCACGTAGTCCAGAGAAGTAGACCGGAGAAAGAGGCATCACCATGTCCGTCGACCACGACACCTTCGTCCGCGAGTTCGTCACGGCGTTCCACACCAAGGACGCCGACCGTCTCGCGCCCTATCTGCACCCCGAGGTCGTCTTCCACAGCTACGGCGACGACGAGGTGCACGGCCGGGACGCCGTGCTCCAGGTGTGGAAGAACGTCTTCGGCGCCTTCGAGCGGGTCGAGTTCGACACCGTCCACCAGGCCGTCAACGGAGACGTCGTCATCGCCGAGCAGGTCCACGGCCTGGCCCTGCCCGGCGGCCCGCTCGCCCCGGTGATGAACATGGCCGTCTACGAGATGCGCGACGGTCTGATCGCCGCCTGGCGCGACTACAGCAACCCCGAGTACGGCCGGCGGCTCCTGAGCGGCAAGTGAGGCGGGCCGACGGGAGAAACATATAGTGGTCTCTCCGGGGCGGTCCCCACGGGCCGCCCCGACCACGCGGCACACATGTCGCGCCGTACCGTCCACGGCACAGAGGAATCACACACATGCGCCTGGGTCTCGCCCTCCCGACCTTCGGTCCGGACGCCCACGCCGAAGGCATCGTCCGTATCAGCCGCACCGCCGAGGAGATGGGGTACGACTCCCTGTGGACCGGCGACCGGGTCCTCGCCCCCCACTCCCCGGGGGCGCGGTACCCGAGCAAGGACGGGGTGATGCCCCGGATCTACGAGAACCACCTCGACCCGCTGGTCAGCCTGACGCTCGCCGCCGCCCACACCGGCCGGGTCCGCCTCGGCACCAGCACGCTCAACGGCCTGTGGCAGCCGCCGCTGCTGCTGGCCAGGTCGCTCACGACGCTCGACGTCGTCAGCGGCGGCCGCCTGGACGTCGGTCTCGGCCTCGGCTGGATGCCGGACGAGTACACCGGCGTGGGCGTCCCGTGGGAGGGCCGGGGCGCGCGGCTGGACGAGACGCTCGACGTCCTGCACGGATACTGGACCCAGGACGACTTCTCGCACCGGGGCCCGCTCTTCACCATCCCCGAGACCGTCGTCGGGCTCAAGCCGCTCCAGCGTCCCGGACCGCCCGTCCTGCTCGCGGCGTTCACCCCGGCCGGGCTGCGCCGGATCGGCCGGCGGCTGGACGGCTGGCTGCCCGTGGCGCTGCCGCTGCCGCACCTCACCGGTATGTGGGCCACCGTCCTGAAGGCGGCCGAGGAGGCCGGGCGGGACCCGGCGGCGCTGCGCATGGCGCTGCGCGTCAACCCCACCCTGACCGAGCACCGGACCGGCCCGGACGTCATGCCGGGCGCGGGGACCCTCGGCCAGTATGTCGACTACGCGCGCGCCGCCGCACAGGCCGGTGTGCACGAACTCTTCGTCGACTTCGGGCAGACACCCGCCACCCTCGACGAGCGCGTCGACCTGGCCGGCCGCTTCCTCGAAGGCGTGCGCGCGGGCTGAGCCGGAGGCCGTCGCACGCACGGTCCGGACCGGCGGCTCACGGCGGAGGCCCGTCCGGGGCGCGCAGCGTCTCCCCTCGGTGCCCGAACCCGATACCCGCGTCGGACGAACCCTCCGGAGACTGTGTGCCAGGCGGCGCGCGGAAATGGTCGCCCGCATACGTGTGGAGCGGACGCGAGGCACACTCGGAGGAGGCACCGTACTAAGGTGTGACTGCGAAACACCCCCCATGTGTGCAGGAGGCGTAGGTCCGTCATGGCGCAGCAGGACACCGATCAGCAGCAGACGGGCGTGCTCCCCGTCGACGACGAGGGCTATGTCGTGGACACGGAGGACTGCGAGGCGCGCGAGGCGGCCTGGCGCGAGCGGGGCACCTCGCGGCCGATCACGGTCGTCGGCAATCCGGTGCTGCACAAGGAGTGCGCGGACGTCACCGACTTCGGCCCGGAACTGGAGCAACTGGTCGCGGACATGTTCGCCAGCCAGCGCACCGCATCGGGTGTGGGCCTGGCCGCCAACCAGATCGGCGTCGCTCTGAAGGTCTTCGTCTACGACTGCCCCGAGGTGAAGGGCGGCCCCCGGCACGTGGGTGTGGTCTGCAACCCGCGGCTGGCCGAGCGGCCCGCGGCCGAGCGCAGGCTGGCCGAGGGCAAGGAGGGCTGCCTGTCCGTGCCGACGGCCTTCGCCGAACTCGCCCGCCCCGACTACGCCGAGGTCACCGGGCAGGACGTGCGCGGCAACCCGGTCCGGGTGCGCGGCCGGGACTTCTTCGCCCGCTGCCTCCAGCACGAGACCGACCACCTCTACGGCCGTCTCTACCTCGACCGGCTCTCCGCCCGGGACCGCAAGGACGCGCTGCGGCAGATGGCCGAGGGCGAGCCGCGCTACCCGGTGGCCGACCACGGCTGACCGGGCGCGGTCAGAGAGGAGCCCGGCGTCCGACGACGCGCTGTCCGGGCGGAGTCCGAGCGGTCGTCGGGACGCGGCGCGAGCAGCACCAGGACCGTCACGAAACTTCGAGATCAGGAGATCGCGGGTACGTTCCAGGGCGTGCAGGCGTCGCCACCGATGTAATTCGGTCCGCAGACCCTGAAGGTGACGACCTTCTTGGAGAGAGCCGTGGAGGACGAATCGCCTGCCGGGTTGTACAGCTTGTGCATTGCTCCGTCGCCCTGTAGGTAGTAGTCCACGTGGCCGCCTAGCTTGTTCGACCCGACCCAGATCCAGCTCGTCAGCCCTGAAGCTGAATAGGTATTGTCAACCGTGCCCTGGTACCAGGCGTTGAACCCGACAATCTGCACGGTGGCAGTACAAGTGGTGGGGCATCCCACGGGGCTGCTGCTTGCAGCCGAAGCAGGCATGGAAAGGCCCAGCCCTGCCAACATCGCTCCCGTGCCGATGATTCCTGCTCGGCGAGTCAGTTTCTTCGGGATCACTGTTCGTCCTTCTCTGTGCAGAATATTTGGTCGCAGTTGAAGTCAGGTGCCTGTGAGGATTTTGCGGTGTATCGACTCATGAGGATGCGTCGGGAAGTTCGATGAGCACTGCCATCGACGCCACAACCGGAGAATGAATTCACTGCGGAGCCTGAACCGGTGCGGTCAGGGCGATCCGTGACCTGCTCCACCCCGGGGCCTGCCCGGCTGTTCGGCAGAGCCGATGCATTAACGTAACAGGGTTTGAGTGATACATGAAGTATGCATGGGAAAACGGCTCTTGTGCACACGGTGGGAGTTCCTCGCCGACGAGCGGTGGTCGTTCGGTTCGGACCTCGGCCATGAGCGGACCTCGGCACCCGCGGACCATGCCTGGGCCGAACGCCCTGAGGGCGAGGGCCGTTTCGACCGACCACGCCGCTGTCAGGGCTGTCAGGGCTGCCGGGCTCCCGTGCCGTGGAGGAAGGTGTCCACGACGACGTCGGCGGCCTGGGCCGCGCCGAGGTGGGGCAGTTGCCCGGCCACGAGGTGCATCAGCTGCGGCAGGAGGACGCTCGCCCAGCCTTCGGGCTGGTCGGGGCGGAGGAGTCCTTCGTCGGTGGCGCGGCGCAGGAAGGTGTCGACTTCGTGGACGGAGCGGTCGCGGCGGGTGCGTACGGCGTCGTCGGTGAGCATGAGGCTGAGGTCGACGGGCCAGGTGCGGTTGACGGTGATGATGTTCTCGACGTAGCGGTGCAGGGCGACGGCGACGGGTGCTTCGCGGAGCCGTGCGTCGGTGATGGCGTCTTCGACGGCGNCCAGGCGGGAGTGGTGGATGGCGGCCAGGAGGTCTTCGCGGGAGGCGAAGCGNCGGTAGACGGTGCGGCGGTCCACTCCTGCCTCGGCGGCGATGCTCGCGATGCTCGCGCCCGGGTCGGCGGCGAGCATGCGCGCCCCGGTGGTCAGAACGGCTTCGAGATTGCGTGCTGCGTCGGCTCTCACGGGCCCACCCTAGCCAGCGCTGTGCAACCTGCCGCAGGTGCCGCCCCGCTTCCGTGGCGGTACCTGCCTCAACCGTCTCGGTCGCGGGGCGGCCGACGGGTGCCGGCGCCCGGTCCTCACCCCTGGCGCAGCAGCTCGGCCGCCCGCTCGGCGATCGCGTAGACCGTGGCGTTGGTGTTGTTGGAGGGGATGGACGGCATGACGGAGGCGTCGGCCACGCGCAGGCCCTCCAGCCCCCGCACCCGCAGCTCGGAGTCGACGACCGAGACCTCGTCCTCGCCCAGGGCGCAGGTGCCGACCGGGTGGCAGTAGGAGCCGAAGTACCTGCGGGCGTAGGCGCCCAGAGCCTGCTCGTCCGGGGCGCCGGGCCCCGGGCTGACCTCTTCGGCGTCCCAGGCGGCGAGCGCGGAGGAGGCCGCGATCCGGCGGGCCGTCCTGATGCCGGACACCACCGCGCGGACGTCCTCCTCCGCGCTGAAGTACGCCGGGTCCAGGACCGGCGGCGCGTACGGGTCGGCGGAGGCGATGCGCAGGGTGCCGCGGCTGACCGGGCGCATCGGGGAGACGCCGATGGTGAAGCCGTTCTCCACCGGGGCCACCGGGTTGGGGAGCGCGATGTCGATGAAGATGATCTGCACGTCCGGGCCGTCGGCCTCGGGTGTGCTGCGCAGCAGGCCGATGATCTCGCCGTGGTTGTACCGCGCGGCGGGCACCGGGCGGCCGGTGCGGTGGACGAGGTTGGCCCGGGGATGGTCGTGCAGATTGCGGCCGACGCCGGGCAGATGGTGCAAGAGCGGCACCCCGGCCCGGCGCAGCTCCTCCTCGGGGCCGATGCCGGAGCGCAGCAGCAGCGCGGCGGAGCCGATCGTGCCCGCGCTCAGCACGACCTCGCGGGCCGCGGTCGCGGTGTGCACGCGGCCGTCGACGCCGTACTCGACGCCCGTGCAGCGGGTGCCGTCGAACAGCAGCCGGTGGGCGACCGCGTCCGTGACGACGCGCAGGTTGGGGCGGTGCAGGACCGGGGCCAGATAGGCGTCGGCCGCGCTCTGGCGGCGCCCGGCGACGACGTTGAGATCGACGGGGGCGAAGCCCTCCTCCAGGCCGCCGCTGATGTCGTGGGCCCGGCGGTGGCCGGTCTCGACGGCGCCTTCGAGGCAGGCGAGCAGCACCTCGTTGGGCTCGGCGGCGGGGCCGACGGTCAGGGGGCCGTCCAGGCCGCGGCCCGGGGCGCCGCTGGCGGCGGTCTCGGTGCGCCGGAAGTACGGCAGCAGGTCGTCGAAGGACCAGCCCTTGGCGCCGTGCTCGCTCCAGCTGTCGTAGCTGGAGCGGTGGCCGCGGGCGAACACCATGGCGTTGATGGCCGAGGAGCCGCCGAGGCCGCGGCCCCGGGGCAGCGGGACCGGGCCGCCGGAGGAGTCCTGGACCACCGTGGCGTCACCCCATCCGGCGCTCGAAGCGGCCAGCGAGGGCCAGGCCGGGGGATGCGCCAC
This sequence comes from Streptomyces sp. PsTaAH-124, assembly GCF_000373685.1. Taxonomy (NCBI): domain Bacteria; kingdom Bacillati; phylum Actinomycetota; class Actinomycetes; order Kitasatosporales; family Streptomycetaceae; genus Streptomyces; species Streptomyces sp. PsTaAH-124. The sequence continues at coordinate 7,619 of NZ_KB892188.1, forward strand.
CGCGTCCGGCAGCCCGGCGGCCGGACTGCCGGCCTCCAGCAGCAGGACGCGGACGTCCGCGTCCTGCGACAGCCGTGCCGCCAGGACGCACCCGGCGCTGCCGCCGCCGACGACGATCACGTCGTACGCCGGTTCCCGTCCGGAGTTCTGTGCGGTCATGTCGCCTCGCCCCTCGCCTGGATCGATCCTGCGATCAGTGATGAACCATCATGAATCGACGATTCGCTTTCGAGCTTATCACTGGTCCGTATCAACGATCCGTAAGTTTTGATACCGTCGGTTCATGGCAAGCGTGGAAGGCATGGAGGACATGGGGGACAGGGAAAACAGAGAAGGGAGGGAGGGAGCGGAAAGAAGAGCAGGAGAAGGGGAGCCGGATCCGGAGACGGCGGCCGCGGGCGCGCGCCGCAGGATCGTCGAGGCGGCCGCCGGCCTGCTGGTCTCGGAGGGCATCGACGCCACGTCCACCCGTGCCGTCGCGGCCCGCGCCGGAGTGGCGCCGCCGACGATCTTCCGGCTGTTCGGGGACAAGGACGGCCTGCTCGAAGCGGTGAGCGAGCACGGCTTCGAGACGTACCTGCGGGCCAAGGCGAGGCTGCCGGAGAGCGGCGACCCGGTCGACGACCTGCGCGTCGCCTGGGACCTGCACATCCGGTTCGGGCTGACCCAGCCGGCGTACTACACCCTGGCGTACGGGCAGGCGCGCGCCGGGCAGGTGCCGCGGGCCGGGCAGAAGGCCGTCGCCGAGCTCCAGCGCATGATCACCCGGGTCGCCGCGGCCGGGCGGCTGCGAATGAGTATCGAGCGCGCGGCGGCCATCATGCACGCGTCGAGCGTGGGCACGATCCTCACCCTGATCGGTGCCCCGCCCGAACAGCGCGACCTGCGCACCGCGGACGCCGCGCGCGAGATCGTGCTCGCCGCCATCAGCACACCGGCCCCCGCCCCGCCCGGGACCGAGGAGACCGGCGGGACCGAGGAGACCGGGGAGATCGGGGAGACCGGCGGGACCGGGGAGACCGGGGAAGCCGACGACACGGCGCAGGCCGCGATGGCGCTGCGCGCGGCGCTCGCCCGGAGTGACTCCCCGGCGGTCACCCCGGCGGAGCGGTCCTTGCTCGTCGAGTGGCTCAACCGGCTGGCCGACACGGGCTCCCGGCCGCCCGAGGACGGCTGAGCGCGGTGAGCCGGGCGGGCACGGGGGCGGCGCCGGCGGCGGGGACGGTGCCGTCACCGGGCGGACACGGGTGCGGGCGCCGGTGCCGCGCCGTCGCCGGGGCGCCCGCGCCTGCCGGGGCGGGCGGCGCGGTGGGCGGCGACGCCGAGGGCGAGCAGCCAGTAGCTGAACAGGGCGCCCATGAGCGCGGTCGTCCCCCAGCCGTTGGCGGCGTAGAAGTGCGCGGGGGTGTTGCCGAAGAACAGCGAGGGCATGAAGGCCAGGTTCACCGCCGCGAGGGCGTAGGCCGTGCGGTGCACCCAGCGGGGCAGCAGTCCCGTGCGGGAGAGCGTGTAGCCGGTGGCCGCCAGGAACATGGCCAGCAGCATGCGGGAGACCGTGCCGTACAGGATGTAGGTGCCGCTGACCGCGATGGTGGGGTCGATGGGACGGTCCGCCTGGATCACCGCCCCCGCCTCCAGGCCGCTGGAGACCAGGGTGACGACCGTGTACGCGACACCGGCGGTGAAGGCGAGGGTGCCCGCCCACTCCAGGTCCGGCCGCGCGGTGCGGACCAGTTCCCGCAGGGAGGTCACGAGGACGAGCAGGCATCCCAGGGCGAGGATCCCGATCAGGAGCCGGGCCAGCACGTTGGAGTCCGGCGGCGGGCCCGAGTAGACGAAGTACAGCGGTACTTCGACGATGAGGGCGAGAGCGGTGGCGAGGGCGCTGAACGCGGTCATGCGCCGGGCGGCGGTCTTCTGCACGGGGTTCCTCCTCGGGCCGGGGCCGGGGCCGTACCGCTCCGGCAGGAGAAATGCTGGCAGCGGAGGAGCCCGGAAGCGCTCGGCCTGGCACCCGGACCGGGGGTGGACCCGTCGACACCCCCGGTGTCGTCCCGGAGGGCGCACCGGGCCGCCCGCGCGCCGCGCAGTGCCGCGGATGTGCCGCATGTGTGCCGTGCGTGCCGTGGAAGTGGCGCCGGACTGCCGCCGTCAGCGGACCAGGTGGTCAAGTGCCGCGGTGGCCAGGCTGAGGGCCGCGTGCAGCTCCGTCACCTCGGCGACGGTCGGCCGGACCACATCGCACCAGTTGCCGCGCAGCGCGGGCCAGACGGCCAGCAGCACCTGGGCCCCCGGCAGTCCCAGATGGGCGCTGACGTCCGTCCGGCCGTCCGCCGCGGGCGTCCAGGACAGCCGCACCCGGCCCGCCGGTATGCGGGAAGGGTCGTCGAGCGTGGTCCAGCGGACCTGGAACGTCCGGCCGGGCGCCTTCCGCACCGTCGTGACCAGCGCACCGCGCACGTCCTCGGGCATCGGGGCCCGGACGAGGGTGCGCAGCTCGACGGGGCTGCGGTAGGGGTCGCGGCCCGGGACGAGCGTGAGGAGGGGCCGGGGCGCCGGGCCGCCGTCGGGGCCGGGCGCGGACCGGCGCCGGGGCAGGGGCGGCCGGGCCGGCGGGCGGCGGGAGGCCGGCCGGCCCGTCAGGTCGATCATGTTGAACCTGGTCATGCGGACTCCGAACGGGAACGTGCGCGCCGGTGCGGCGCGGCTCTGTCCACAGTCGCCTTTCGGCCACGGAGGCGCATCGGTCATCTGACTGCATCCGATACCTGGTCCCTTCGGTCCCTCCAGGCCCTCCAGCTCCTCCAGGCCCTCCAGGTCCTCCGGGAGAAGGTGCCGGGATCCGCCCCGACGTGCAAGAGGCTCCCCCGGCGTCATGACGCCGGGGGAGCCTCTTCCTGGTGCGGGTACCGCGAGTTGCCGGGTCGTCAGGCCCGTGCGGTTCCGGTGTGTCAGTACAGGTTCTTGTACGTGTTCCAGCCGGTACCGAGCTTCACCCGGGCCTTGAACTGACCCTGGCCCGTGGAGCCGTAGCGGTACAGCTCGCCCTTGGCGTTGACCGCGACCAGGTCGGCGTTGTTGTCGCCGTCGAGGTCGCCGGGCGAGGCCAGCTTGTTGTACTGCTGCCAGCCGTCACCGATCTTCACCTTGGCGGCGAACGGCGAGGTGCTGTTGCCGGTGCCGCGGTACAGGTACAGCGTGCCGGAGGGCGTGCGCGCGAGGACGTCGGCACGGCCGTCGCCGGTGAGGTCGCCCGCGCCGACGATCTTGTCGTACGCGTTCCAGCCGCCGCCGATCTTGATCGGGGAGGCGACGGAGGCGCCGGTGCCGTTGCCGCGGAACAGGTACAGGTTGCCCGAACCGTCGCGGGCGAGCAGGTCGCCCTTGCCGTCGTCGTTCAGGTCGCCCGGACCGATGAAGAGCTTGTAGTTGCTCCAGCCGGTGGCCAGGGCGTCGTCGGCCCCGGCGCCGTAGTTGTACAGCGTGCCGCTGTACGACTCCAGCAGGTCCGCGTACCCGTCCGGGTCGAGCGAGGACGCGTAACCGATCTGCGCCCCGGCCCAGCCGCCGGTGTCGCTGATCTGCGAGCGGGCGCTGAACTGGCCGTTGTGCTGGGCGCCGTACCAGAAGAGGGTGCCCGCGTTGTCCAGGCCGATCAGCGAGGACTTGCCCCAGTACGGGTTGGCACCGCTGCCGGCGAAGAGGTCGACGGGCTCGAAGCCGCTGCCGTTCTTCTGCCGGGCGGCGAAGTTCCCCGACCCGTCGGCGTAGTACGAGTACAGGTCACCGGAGGCGGTGCGGCCGAGCAGGTCGCCGAGACCGTCACCGTTCCAGTCACCGGCGGCGATGATCTGGTTGTACGTGTTCCAGCCGCTGCCGATCTTGGTGCGGGTGGCGAGCGGCGCGGTGGCGCTGCCCTTGCCGGCGTAGAAGTACAGGTCGCCGGAGGGCGTGCGGGCGACGACGTCGCCGATGCCGTCCTTGTTCATGTCCCCGACGCCGACCAGCTGGTCGAACATCGACCAGCCGGAGCCGACCAGGACCCGCGCGCGGAACGGGCTGCTGTCGCTGCCCGTGCCCTGGTACAGGTACAGGTCGCCGGAGTAGGTGCGGGCGAGCAGATCGGGCTTGCCGTCACCGGTCACGTCGCCGGGCGCGAAGACCTTGTTGTAGATCTGCCAGCCCTGGCCGCTCCACAGAGCCGGGCCGGTGCCGTCCGCACCGTTGCTCTGGTAGAGGGACAGGGTGCCCGTCGTGGACAGCGTCAGGACCTCGTCGCCGCCGGAACCGTCGAGGTTCCCCGGCGTGATGATGTCCTTCTGCTTCTCGTCCGGGGTCGCCGTGTCGATGGTGTACGGCGTGAAGTCGTTCGTGGAGCTGAGCCACGCGAGGACGGTGCCGTCGTCGAGCCGGACGAGGTTGTCGCCGATCTTGTCGCCGTCGAGGTCGAGCGACGCCGCGACGGCCTTGGTGCCCGCGCGCAGAGACCTCGCGCGCGGGTCGGCCTGCGGCCGGTCCCCCTTCGGCGTCTTCGCCTTGGGCGCCGGAATGCTGACGTCCTGCGACGGCTTGTCGGCGGCCAGAGCCGGCGTGCTCAGGAACATGCCCGCGGCGACCGCGAGGGCGGTGCAGCCAAGCAGCCGGGAACGGCGCGCTCTGTTGAATGGGCGCGAAATAGACAAAAGCCCCCCACTGATCAGATTGTGGCGTCGACATCCTGAAAAGATTCAGTGAAGCCGATGTTCGTCGGATTGTACGATAGCTGTGAGGTTGCTGATGCCCGCGGTGTCGCGGGTCCGGCAACCACTCGATGACCGTCAGGTGAACACCCCTCAGGCCGCCGCATCCGGCGGCCGGGTGACCTCGTCGGCCCGGCCCAGGAAGCGGAACGCGCCGCCGGTGACGCCGTAGAGGAAGCTCGCCCGGGTGAAGTCCAGGGGATGGGTGGGGTCGTCGGTGCTGAAGCGGAGCGGCTTGGCCACCCCCTGCGCCGAGGTCCGGAAGAGCCGGTCCGCGACCTGCCCCGGGGTGAGGTCCCCGGCGCCGCCGAGCGCGCTCAGCGTCCCGGCCACCGGGTTCACGGCGTCGTACGCCTCGGCGGCCCACCGGCCGGGCGCGCGGCCGTACCGCGCGCGGTAGGCGGCGGTGAAGGAGCGGGCCGCCGCCGTGGTCATCGCGGCGGGCTCGCTGTAGGGGGCCGACACCACCCAGCCGTCGGTCGCGTCGCCCGCCGCGTCCAGGAACGCCGTGCGCATCACCGGCTCCACGGCGAGCCGCGCACCGTGGAATCCGGCCCCGGCCAGGGCGCGGGCGCAGGCGGCGGCCCGCGCGGGAGAGGTCCCCGCGTAGACGACGGCCTCCGCGCGCGCGGCCGGCGCACCGGCGGCGGCCGGGCCGAAGTCGGCCGAGTCCGCGGCGGTCTGACGGCCGCTCACCGTGCCGCCGCCGGGCGGCTGCGCCCGGATCGAGCGGGCCGGCCGCGAGGCGGCGGCGCCGCCCGCCAGATCCTCGACGACCGCCGTCCGGCGCACCGGACGGGCCTGGGTGAGATAGACCGACAACGGCAGCCCGAGCGCCTCCTCTCTCCCCAGCCCCACGAACGCCCGTCATGGCAGGGGCCGCGCCCCGTCGTCAAGACGTCTGATCAGGGTGGCCGGATCCGTTCCCCGGCCCGGCAAGGTGCGGGTGCACGGACACCTCTGCCGTCCCGGACCCAACTTCCGCTTATGATTCGACGCGTGTTCGATTCACGGCACATCAGGACCTTCCACGCGGTGGTGACGGCCGGGACCTACTCCGGGGCCGCCGCCGTCCTCGGCTACACCCAGCCGGCGGTGACCCAGCAGATGAAGGCGCTGGAACGGACGGTGGGCTCGCCGCTGTTCGTCCGCGTCGGGCGGCGGATGCGGCTGACCGAGGCCGGCGAGACCCTGGCCCGGCACGCCGAGGGCATCCTCGGCAGCCTCTCCGTGGCGGAGGAGCAGGTCACGGCCATCACCCGGCTGCGCTCCGGCCGGGTACGGGTCTGCGCATTCCCCAGCGCCAACGCCACCGTCGTCCCCGAGGCGCTGGCCCGGCTCGCCGCCGACCACCCGGGCATACGTGTGCAGTTGCTGGAGGACGAGCCGCCCGACTCGCTGGAGCGGCTGGCGCGCGGCGCCTGCGACATCACACTGGCCTTCACCTATCCGGGACTCCGCGAGTCGGTGCCGGACGAGGTGGTGGAGATCCCGCTGCTGGAGGACCAGTTGACGGTGCTGATGCCGATCGGGCACCCGCTGGCCCGGCGGCGCGCGGTCCGGCTCGCCGACCTCGCCGAGGAGCGCTGGATCGCCGGGTGCCCGCGCTGCCGCACCAACTTCCTGCACGAGTGCGCCGAACTGGGCTTCGCGCCCGACATCGCGTACACCACGGACGACGGGCTCGTGGTGCAGTCGCTGGTCGCCGAGGGGCTGGGGGTGGCCATGATGCCCGGCCTCGTGCTCTCCTTCCTGCGGCTCGACCGGGTGGCGGGCCGGTCCCTGGAACCGGCCGTACGGCGGCGTATCTCGGCATACGTGCTGCGCGAACACCTGCGGATACCGGCGACGGCCCTGGTCGTCGACACGATCAAGGAGGCCGCCCAGCGGCGCGTCGGCTGCTGAACCGGGTGTCACCTCCCGCATAAGCACCGCTTGGGAACGACCGAAGAAACCGTCGTTGGACCTGTGGTTCTCGCGGTCCGACGCTGGCGTCATGACCACTACCGACGTCCGCACGCGCACGGCGGCCACCCCCCGTCCCGGCCGCCTCGACCGCCTCGACCGCCTTGTCCAGGAAGTGCGGGAGGCCGTACGGCAGGGCCTGCCCGGAGAGCGCACCGCAGACCTGGTCGCCCAGCGCCTGGCCCCGCATCTCGGCGCCGGGGACCTGCTGACCGAGGAACAGCGCGAAGGCAGCACGGACCACTACCGCCAGCACGTCCTGCACGTCGAGGCGGACGGCAGCTTCTCCGTCGTGGCCCTGGTGTGGCTCCCCGGACAGCGAACCTCCGTCCACGACCACGTGTCGTGGTGTGTCACGGGAGTGCACGAGGGACGCGAGCACGAACGCCGCTACCGGCTCACCGGCGAGGGCGCCACGGCCCGGCTGGTCGCCACCGAGGAGGTCGTCAACGAGCAGGGCGACGTGTGCGGTTTCGCGCCGCCGGGCGACATCCACCGGGTCTGGAACGGCGGCGCGGGCAAGGCCGTCTCGCTGCACATCTACGGCGCCGACATCGGCCGCCTGGGCAGCAGCGTCCGCCGGGTCTACGAGCCGCCGGCCGACGAACGATGAGCGGGCGCGGGCGGACCGCAGTGGTGGCCGAAGCACCGGAGCCCGCGTCCGCGCGCGCCGGTACGGCCCCGTGTCCCGCGGGCGGCGCGCCGCGTCCCGCGGCCGGGCCGCGGGCGAAGCTGCCCGGTCTGGCGGCGGCCGCCGGCGGGGTCGCGCTGGCCTGGGCGGTGCACCGGCTGCTGCCCGGTGTGCCGATGCTCACCGCCGCCGTCGTGGCCGGTGTCGTCGCCGCGCACGTGCCGCGGCTGCGGACCGTCGTACGCGGTGCGGCGCGGCCCGGACTCAGCTTCGCGGGCAAGCGGTTGATGCGGGTGGGCGTGGTCCTGCTGGGCCTGAGCGTCGGTCTGGACGACATCGCGGGCCTGGGCTGGGAGACCGTCGCCATGGTGGTGTGCACCGTGGCCGCGACCTTCGCGGGCACGGTCTGGCTCGGGCGGCGCCTCGGTCTGCCCGGGGACCAGCCGCTGCTGATCGCGACCGGCTACTCGATCTGCGGGGCGTCCGCGGTCGGCGCGATGAGCGACGTCTCGGGCAGCGAGGAGGAGGACGTGGCCACGGCCGTGGCGATGGTGACGCTCTGCGGCACCCTGGCCATCGTCGTCCTGCCGCTGCTGCACGGGCCGCTGGGCCTGGACGCCACCCAGTTCGGGCGCTGGGTGGGCGCCGGGGTGCACGACGTCGGCCAGGTGGTGGCGACCGCGCAGACCGCCGGGCCGACCGCGCTGCGCGAGGCGGTCCTCGTCAAGCTGATGCGGGTGGCGATGCTCGCGCCGCTGGTCGCCTCGGTCGGGCTGGCCCTGCGGCGCCGCCGGCGCGAGGACGCCGCGCGGGCGGCGGACGGGACCGGGGGCGACACCGGCGCGCGGGAGGGCCGTGCGGGCGGGCGGACGCCGATCGTGCCGCTCTTCGTCGTCGGCTTCCTGGCCATGGTCGCGCTGCGCTCCACCGGGCTCGTCCCGCACTCCGCCCTCGATCTCGCCCATCACGCGCAGGAACTGCTGCTGGCCGCCGCCCTGGTGGGCCTGGGCAGCGCGGTCCACCTGCCGTCCCTGGTCCGCGACGGCGGACGGGTCGCGGCGCTCGGGCTCTGCTCCTGGATCGTGATCGCGGGTGTGTCGTACGGAGGTGTGCTGCTGACGGCCTGACGGACGGCCCGGCGGGTCCGCCCCCTCGTCGCAGTAACCGGCTTGACTGGTGACGCTCTTCATGGAAGAGTCGTCACCAGCCCAACCGGTTACTACTTCTCGATGCGAGGGACACCATGGCCGTCATCCGCTTCCACCTCATCTCCGAGCTCAGCCCCGCCGACGTCGTCAGGGTGCTGACCGACTTCGGCCCCTCGCGCGCCGAGAACTGGCCGACCATCGACGCCGAGCACTTCACCGTCCACGGATCCGGCGACAACTGGGCCGAGGTGACCGAGGGCACCGCCGCCGCCTGGGAGCGGGTGCGCTACCAGTGGGACATCGAGGAGGGCCGGGTCGACATCAGCACGCTCGACTCGAAGCTCTTCGGCGCCGGCGGCGGCTGGGTGTTCACCGCGACCCCGGAGGCCGACGGCACCCGCGTGGACGTCGTCCTGACCCGGCAGCCCTCCTCGGCCAAGGGCAAGGTGCTCGCCCAGCTGCTCAAGCTCGTCGCCCCCTCGTCCCTGCGCAAGTCCTACGCGGGCCCGCTGAAGGCGAAGAAGTAACCCTCCGGGGTCTGGCTCAGCCCTCGCCCGGAGCCACGTTGTGGTTGAAACGGAAGACGTTGGAAGGGTCGTAGCGCCGCTTCACCGCGGCCAGCCGGTCGTAGCGCTCCGGCCCGTACACCGCCCGCACCTCCCGCGGGTCCGTCGCCTCGTCCGGTGACAGGAAGTTCACCATGTTGCGCTCCAGCGCCCACGGGGCCAGCCCGTCCATCACCTCGGCGAGCCCACCCCTGAGCGCGTCCGCCCGCTCCGCGCCGCCCACCGCGAACGCGAACACCACGAACGCCGCGCCCCGCGACGACACCGCGTCGGCGACGGCCGGTTCACGGTCGAAGGCCCCGCCCAGCGCCCGGATCTCCACATTGGCCAGCGTGCAGCCGGACCCCGGCCCGGTCAGCCGCACGAGCGTCTCCACCGTCTTCTCGGTGAACTCGCCCAGGCAGACGCTGCGGTCGTAGTAGGGCATCGGGTCCACCGGATCCAGATGGATCTCCCCGACAGCGGTGTACGGCCTCTCCCCGACCAGGTCGAGCAGCGGCGGGGCGACCGCCCGCAGCGGCGCGAGCAGCCGCTCGCCCTCGGCCGCCGAACCCAGGTGGCCGAACCGCAGATGCACCACGAACGCACCGCGCAGCGGCTCGGGCAGCACCGGCAGGTCGGGCAGCCGCTGGACACCGACGGAGGTCGTCGTCTCCTCGGGCAGGGACGGCACCCAGGCGCGCCACGCCTCCAGCAGCTCGGCCAGGCACTCGCCCGGGAAGTAGATCCCGCCGCCGTAGAAACGCGTCACCGGGAACACGTCGAACTCGATCTCGGTCACCACACCGAAGTTGCCCTTGCCGCCGCGCATCGCCCAGAACAGCTCGGGCTCGCTGTCCGCGTCGACCCGGCGCACCTCCCCGTCCGCCGTGACGACCCGGAGGCCGCGCACATGGCCGGCCGCGTACCCCAGCGTCCGCCCGAGCAGCGGGCTCTGGCCGCCGCCCAGGGTGTAGCCGACCACACCGACGTCGGGCGCCGAGCCCGCCAGCGGGGCGAGCCCGAACTCGGCCGTGCGCGGCAGCACATCGCGCCAGCGCACGCCCGCCTCCGCCCGCACCGTCCGCGCCTGGGCGTCGACGGACAGATACGTCATCCGGCCGGTGGTGACGAGCAGGCCGCCGTGCGCGGGCGCGGTCACCTGGTGGGCCGCGCTCTTCACCGCGACCGGCATGCCCCGCCCGGCCGCGAACCGGACGGCCGCGCGCACGTCGTCCTCACCGGTGGCCCCGACCACCACCGCGGGCTCCAGAGGGCTGTTGAGGTTGTACGTGGCGCACTCGGCCGCGTACCCGTCCTCGCCGGGCAGCAGCACCGGCCCGGCGACGGCCTGCCGCAGAGCGGCCACGTCCCGCGTCGAAAGGGCCGTCGGGGTGTGCTCCGTAAGGTTCCCGCTCATCGAGATCTCGCTCATCCACTGGGGGTGCGGTCCGTCCCCGCGTGTGCGTGTCCGCGCGTGCGCGTCCGGACGCGTTCCGCTACGGCGGTGCGCGCGGGGGCACTTCGGCACACGGACACACGGACACGCGGGGAGGAACCCTGGCGGTGAGTACACGAGCCGGACGGAACCGGGGGTTCAGCCGACCGGAACCCGGGGTTCGCCGGCCGGTGTCCGAAACGGCACGGTGGCGTCCGGAAACCGGCCCCGGGATTGCCTTGTGGCGCGTGTTACGGCAGAGTCTCGGTTCGTACGACCGCCCCATGCCGTGCCGCAGGGGCTCTGCGAAAGGAAACCCTGTGAGCCGGATCTCGGTCCGGGGACTCGCCGTGGCCTCCGCCACCGCGGTCACCGCTGTCGGAAGCGTCGTCGGTGTCGCCTCGGTGAGCACCGCGCAGAACAACGACGCCGAGGCGACGGCGGCCGACCCCACCCTCCTCGCGGACATCCCGGTGGGCATGCAGGCCCCCGTGCAGACCGCGTCCCTGACGCAGCAGGCGGACGCCCAGGCCATCGCCGCGGACGTCAGCGCCAAGAAGGACGCGGAGCAGGCGGCCCGCAAGGCGGCAGCCGAGACCGCGATCGCCAAGAAGGCGGCGGCCGAGAAGGAGGCCGCGGAGAAGGAAGCCAAGGAGAAAGAGGCCAAGGAGAAGGCCAAGCAGCAGGAGGAGCTGAAGAACGCGTCGAGCCAGTCGGCCGGCGCCGACGCCTCCAGCTTCCCGGTGCAGAGCTCCTACAGCGTGGCCCAGATCAAGGCGATGGCCCAGCAGATGGTGCCCGGCGGCCAGTTCCAGTGCTTCAGCAACATCGTGAGCCACGAGTCCGGCTGGAACATGAACGCCGTCAACGCCTCCTCCGGCGCCTACGGCCTCTTCCAGGCGCTCCCGGCCGGCAAGTACGCCTCGGCGGGCGCCGACTGGCGCACCAACCCGGCCACCCAGATCAAGTGGGGCCTGAACTACATGAACTCCAGCTACGGCAGCCCGTGCGCGGCCTGGTCGTTCTGGCAGACCAACCACTGGTACTGAGCGGACCGGCGGCTCAGCCCTCCTCGGGCGCGGCTCCTGCGGCGGTGCCGCCGCCGTCGGCCGCCACGGTGTAGGTGTCCTTGACCTTGACCTCCGTGACCCCGCGCCCCTCGGGGAAGACCCCGCGCCAGTCGCCGCTGACGTGCAGTTCGTCGGTGCCCATCGCCCGGATCACCAACAGGCCCTCGTCGTAGCACCGGTGGGCCTTCCACCACAGGTTCACGAACGCCTGGCTGCGGATGAGGTGCATCCAGTCGGTGCGGTAGATCTCGCGGTTGTAGTGGGACTCGCCGAGCGTGGAGACGAACTTCGAGTACATCGCCTTCACGTACGTCAGCGTCACCTCGTCGTCCTCGGCGATGGCCCGGTCCCGGGCGTCCTTGAGCGCCACCCGGAACTTCTCCAGCAGGTTCTCCGTGGCGCCCGAGGTCCACGACTCGTGGATCTCCGGTGGGTCGCACAGGCCGTACTTCGGTCCGGACAGCCGCAGCAGCAGCCGCAGCGTCGGCTCGGTCACCCACAGCGGGCCCGGCTCGTCCCGGCTGCCGATCGGGTTCGGCAGCACCGCGTCGTGCTCCCAGGCGGGCGCCGTGATCAGATGCACACCGGCCCGGCGGCGGTCGTGGTGATCGCCGGTGGAATGCTCCAGCTGGCCGAGCGGCAGATGCGTCTTCAGCGCGCTCAGATAGGCGCCGTTGACGTCGAGCGCGGTCACCTCGTGCGTACCGGGCGGCAGTTCGGGCCGGGTCCACTTGGGCCGGGCCTCCCAGATCTGGTCGGCGCCGCGCGCGCTCTGCTTGTGCAGCACATCGGGCAGCCAGGGATGGGCCACGATGTCGTAGCGCCCGCCCTTGCGGGTGTGGTCGAGCAGCGCCATCGCGTCCGGGATCGCCCGCCTGACCAGCGCGGCCGTGGCCGCCTCGACATCGCCGGAGTGCTTCGCCAGAACCTCGGCCACGGCACGGGCGACCGGGTCCGCCTCGCCCGCCGAGGCCGCCTGCGCCCGCCGCCCGACCGGGACGATGGGCACACCGCCCCGGTCGCCCCGGTTTCCGCCGTCGGCAGGGGTCGTGGGCCGGGAAGCGGCGCGGGGGGTGCGGGGTCCGGAGTCCCGCGCGGGCGGCGGGGCGGGGGCCGCCGGTGCGGCGCCGCACTCGGCCGGGTCCAGGTGCTGCGGGAACCCCGCCACCTGCTGCCGGGCGGGCCCGCCGCACAGCACACACGCCCGGGGCCGCGCCAGCATCTCCACCTCGTCGACGGCGTCGACGGCGTTCTCGGCGTCCCCGGCGTCGGCACCGGACTCCTCGGGCGCGCCGACCGGTTCGGCGGGTTCGGCAGGTTCGACGGGGTCGGTGGGCTCCGAGAATCCGGCGGGTTCGACGGGTTCGACGGGTTCGGCAGGTTCGACGGGTTCGACGGGTTCGGCAGGTTCGGCGGGCGCGGCCGTTCCGGACGGCGCGGTTCGCTCCTCAAGTCGGGCGCGCGCCCCGGAGAGGAAGTACGCGTACTTCTCCCGCACCTCGCCCGCGGGGTCCCGCCCCGACTCCCAGCCGCCCACCGTGGACGGACTGACCCCCAGGACCTGCGCCACCTGGCCGCGCGACAGGTTCAGCCCCTCGCGCAGCACGCGCCGCTCCGCGGCGTCCGGCAGCGGCACCTCCTGCCGGGCGGTCGCCAGCAGAGCGTCGATCGCGTCGAAGTCCGTCATCGCGCGGCCTCCTCCGGAGCAGCGGCAGGGGCAGCAGCGGCGGCGGCAAGGGCGGGAACAGCGGGCTGACCGGCCGCACCCGTGCCCGCACCCGCACCCGTGCCCGCACCCGCACTCGCGTCCGTGCCGGTACGGCGGTCGGCTCCCCTGCGGCGGGCGTCGGGCAGCGCCTCCGAGGCACGGGTGGGTCCGGCCAGCAGGTCGAGCACGTCGATGCCGAAGTGCCCGGCGACCGCGTCGCAGTCGTCGAGGCTCCACGCGGTGCTGCCGGACTGACGCCGGCTCACCTGGGCCTGGCTCACTCCGAGGGCCGCCGCGAGGTCCGTCTGCGACTCGCCGGTGGCGTGCAGGAGCGCCGCCACCGCTGTCCGGACCCGGTCCGCCGAGGTCATCCGCATACTGCCGAATCTAGCACCCGGAGCCCATGGCTCATGCGCAAGGCGCATACCGGTGGCACCGGCCGACGAGGTCGTCGCCGACAGGACCGTCAGGCGGCGAAGCCGACGTTGGTGACGTATTCGTACTGACCCCACTGCGAACCCAGGTCGACGATCTGGTCAACCCAGGCGTCGTCGAGCGCCTGCGCGTCGTCGGCCGCCCAGGCCGCGACGATCCGGTCCCAGCGGCGGATGTTGAGGGCGCGGAACTCCACGAACCGCTGCCGGGGCCGGGGCACCTGGGACTGGTTGAGCGGATGGATCTCCACCCGGGTGCCGCGGCCCTCCCGGTTGAGGCGGCCCAGCAGATGGCGGGCGACGTTGTGGCGGCGCACGGTCCGGTAGGCGGTCTCGACGCGTTCGAGGTTCTTCCGCGACGGGTTGCGGCGGCCGTCGAGCCACGCCCTCAGCGTGCGGTCGGTGACCGTCAGGCCCGCCGCCCGTGCCGCCGCGCGCGCGTGCGGGGTGCGGGTGAGGTAGTGCAGGCGGGCCAGCAGGCCGCGCCGTACGGTCACCGGTGTCACGACGAATCCGGCGAGCGCGTCGAGCCGGCGGGCGACGGCCTCGTACCCCTTGATGCCACGGGCCCCGTACTTGCCGAACTCCTGGGTGCGCTCGGGCACGGCCGCCTCCTTCCTCCGCCCGGTCCCGGTCCCGGCCGTGCCGCCGGGACCGAGGAGCTGTCGGGGATCAGTATGGTCCACGGCCCGCGGGCCCCGGCCGGCGGCGCACGCCGCGTCCTCGTCCCGGATCCGGTGGGAAACCTTACGGACAACCTGGTCGCCGGGTGCCAAAATGAGTAAGCTCCGGCCTCCCGCCGTTCCGGGCACCGCACTGCCTGCCCACGACTTGCCCACGACTTGCTGACGACTTGCCGACGATCTGCCGACGAGAGGAGACAGCATGAGCGCCCTCATCGCCGAGGAGGAGACCGGCCAAGGGCCCGGTCCCGTCCGGTCCGAGGACATCGGGCACCTTGTCGGCCGCGCGCTCCGGTGACCCGGACACGGACCGTTCTCGGGGGCCGGGCGGACCGTTCGGCCGGGGAGGAACGCCACCGCCCGGGGGCTCGGTGGCCCGAGCGCCGCGGGCGGCGGGAGGGTGCGGGGGAGCGGGACCGGGCCGGGGCCCGGCGGCCGCCCTCAGCAGACGGGGCCGGTGATCGTCGAGGTGAAGACCGTCTCCCCGTCCTGGTGGGCGGCGACCTGGACGGTCGTCATACCACCCGCTTCGGGCGTCACCCGGGTGATGTCCAGCCAGCACGGCCGGTCCAGTTCGGCGTAGCGGACGAATTCCGTGGTGGCGCTCGCCGGGACCAGACCCCGGGGGGCGAGCGCGGCGCACGCCGCCTGACGGCCGCCCTCCAGGAGGACCATGCCGGGCAGATGGTCGCCGGCGTGGTCGAAGAGGATGGGGTGCGCCAGATCCGGGGTGAGCAGCCAGCGGGTCGGCGAGTCCGTGGCGGTGAGCACCACGTCGGCCCGGGACGTGCGGCCCACCGACGCCGGGTCGAGCGGGACCCGGGACGCCGCGAGGTCGAACGCGTCGTCCGGTCCGGGCGTGCGGTTCGCCCGCAGCCGTTCGTACACGGCCGGCGGGACGGTGGAGAAGGTGCCCGCCCCGTGGGCCACGAGGACTCCGTCCCGCACGATGGACAGTTCGAGCCGCAGCGAGGCGGCCATGCCCCGGCGCCAGGTGATCTCGGCGCAGCTGGCCTCGAGTTCGAAGTCGGTCGGGCTGAGCGAGATCCCCAGGTGCTGCGGATACGTCGTGTAACTGAGGTTCCACATCACGAACTGATGGGTGAGCGGAACGCCGAGTTCGGCGTGGGCCAGGAACATGCCTGCCTGCCGAAACGTCTCTGCTACCTGGAGCGGGTCGTGCCCGTTCCCGTCGGAGCGGTTGAAGAGCATGTGCGCCCTGGGCCACTGTCCGGTGAGGGAGAACCGGTGGTCCTCCTGGCTGGTGCAGCCGGTGAGGAACACCTCGGCCAAGCAGGCACGGTGGACGTATTCCTTCGGGACCGTGGTGGTCAGACGCGGCAGCGTCGCCAGTCCGACTCCGTTGTGCGTGCTGTGCAAGCCCATCGCAGACCCCCCGCCTGGAAGCTTTGTTCGACGACGCCTCATAAGATACGGACCCACCGGTTTTGTTGTCTGGGGCCTCAAGGTAAAGGATTGGGCAAGTGTCCGCAGGGTAACTGAATATGCGCCTCCGCTTAGGGTAGTTCAAAGCCGCAACTTTCTGGGCTGACAAAAGGGGCAACCAGCGCTTATCAGTGCAGAGTTGTGAAGGAAGTGCGCATATCCGTTGTGATTGACTAGAGGTGGCGGCACTTGTCACTCTCCAGGTCACGCGCTCTTGCAAAACCGGTCATCTGGTTTGTTATGGTTCCGGCTGAAGTACCGATGGAGGCCCCCGCGCGGTGTTACGGTCGGGCCGCCGTCGTCACCTGATGTCCTGCGGATCTGGCTCACTGGAGACAAGCGATGACCCGTCAGCAGCAGTGTCCGTACGCGATCGACCCGTCGGGCCGGGACATCCACGGGGAGGCGGCCCGGCTGAGCGCACAGGGACCGCTCACCCGTGTCGTCCTGCCCGGCGGGGTCGAGGCCTGGTCGGTGACCGGGCAGGAGGCGATCAGGAGACTGCTGATCGACCCGCGGATCTCCAAGGACGCCTACCGCCACTGGCCCGCGTGGATCAACGGCGAGATCGCCGAGACCTGGCCGCTGGCCATCTGGGTCTCGGTGCAGAACATGGTCACCGCCTACGGCGACGACCACAAGCGCCTGCGCGGGCTCGTCGCCTCGGCCTTCACCACGCGCCGCGTGGCCCTGCTGCGGCCCCGCGTCGAGGAGATCACCGCGACGCTCCTCGACGGCCTCGCCCGCGAGGGCGAGAGCGGCCCGGTCGACTTCCGCGCCCGCTTCGCCCATCTGCTGCCCACTCTCGTGCTCAGCGAACTGTTCGGCATCCCCGAGGAGTTCCGCGCGTCGCTGCACCGGATCATCAGCGGCTTCTTCGACACGACGGCCACCATGGAGGACGCCCGGCGCAACCAGGTGGACCTGTACCGGACGATGGGCGAACTGGTCGCGCTCAAGCGGGAGACCCCGGGCGAGGACCTGACCAGCAGCCTCATCGCCGCCCGGGACGAGACCAACGGCTCCCGGCTCAGCGAGAAGGAACTGGTCGACAATCTGATCCTGCTGTTCACCGCCGGGTACGAGACCACGGTGAACCTGCTGGACAACGCCGTCTGCCTGCTGCTGGACAACCCCGGGCAGCTCGCCCGCGTCCGGGCCGGGGAGGCCACCTGGGCCGACGCGGTCGAGGAGGCGCTGCGCGCGGAGGCGCCGGGCGCCAACGGCATCCTCCGCTACGCCGTCGAGGACGTGGACGTGGACGGCACGGTGATCGGCAAGGGCGAGCCCATCGTCATCTCCTTCGCGGCGGCCGGACGCGACCGCGCCGTGCACGGCGACGACGCGCACACCTTCGACGTCACCCGCGCCACCCGCCGCGAGCACCTCGCCTTCGGCCACGGCGCGCACTACTGCGTGGGCGCCCAACTCGCCCGTATGGAGGCGGAGATCGCGCTGCGCGGCCTGTTCGACCGGTTCCCCGAGGCCGCCCTCGCGGTACCGGCCGGGCAACTGCGGCCGCTGGGCTCCTTCATCTCCAACGGCCACCAGGAGGTCCCGCTGCTCCTCGGCCGGCAGCGCGCGGGCGCCTCAGCGGCCGGCGTGCACGGGTGAGCCCAACTGCTCCCGGTACCACGGCAGATGGCCGAGCAGACCGCGGCCCGGTTCCGGGCCGGGGTCCTGGCCCAGCAGCCGCCAGACGGACGTGCTGGCGAACCAGTGGTCCGCGGTCAGCATGTCGAGGTGGTGCAGCGCCGTCGGGTTCTCCCGCAGCCGGGCACGCGCCTGCTCGGCGGTCAGCGGCGCGGCGCCCTCCGTGCCCAGCGCACCGCACACCGCCTCCATCAGGACGGCGCCGGGCACCGGGCTCGGGTGGTTGACGTGGTGGGCGCCCGCCAGGTCGCGGTCCGGGTCCGCGAGGGCGGCGCCCACCGCGGCCTCGGCCAGGGCGGACACCTCGACGGCCGAGTGGACGCCGGTGTCCGCGACGGGCGCCCCCAGGTGCCGGATCAGCAGGGCGAGCCCGGGGACCACCCAGCGGTCCCCGGTGCCGTAGACGAGGTGCGGGCGCAGCACGGTCCCGCCGGCCGCGAGCACGCTCCGCTCGGCGGCGGCGCGGGTGGTGCTGGTGGCGGACGCGGGCCGGACGGCCAGTTCGTGCGGCTCGGCGCCGCGGAAGGGGCCGCGGCCATAGACGGCGGCGGTGCTCACGTACACGATGCGGCGCACCCCGTGCCGCTGGGCGTCGGCGACCAGGGCCGCGGTGCCCGCTTCGTTGACGGCGCGCAGTTCGGCCTCGGTGCCGCCGACGCGCGAGGCACAGTGCAGCACGGTGTCGACGCCCCGGCAGAGACCGGCGACCGAGGCGGCGTCCGCCAGGTCGGCGTGGACCACCCGCACCCGGTCCTCGCCGGGCGCCGGGACGGCGCCATGGTGGCGAACCAGCCGAATCCTCGTCTCCGGCCGGGCGAGCGCGGCCCGTACCGCATACCGTCCTATGAAGCCGTTCGCCCCGGTGATGAGAAGATGCTGCGGCATGCGCGGGCCCCCTGTCGGTCCTCGACATCGTTGCTGCTTCCGGCCGCGCTCGGCGCGCGACTCCTCGACACTGCTTGTGAAAATACGGACTACCTGGTTTTGTTTCTAGAGGGGAACAAGCAGTAGAGGGCGTTGTTCGCCAGGCAGCAAGCGCGTAGGAGGAGTCGTGGCACAACAGGAGCGTGCGATCCGCACCAGGCACGCGATCTTGAAGGCCGCCGCGTCCGTCTTCGACGAACGTGGCTACGAGGCCGCCACGATCGGCGAGATCCTGACCCGGGCCGGCGTCACCAAGGGGGCGCTGTACTTCCACTTCCCCTCGAAGCAGGCGCTGGCCGAGGGCGTGCTGAACGCCCAGTTCGCGGAGGTCTCGCTGGCGCCCAGGGTGTGCAAGCTCCAGGAGCTGGTGGACACCGGGCTGCTCACGGCGGACCGGATGCGCCGCGACCCGGTGGTCAGCGCAGCCGCCCGGCTCTCCCTCGGCCAGGAGATGCGCACGCTCTTCGGTGGCCAGGCGGTCTCCCTCTGGATCGCCACCACGGAGAAGGTGCTGCACGAGGCGAAGGCGCAGGGCGAGCTGCTGCCGCACGTCGACCCCGCGGCCAGTGCCTGGATCGTCTCCGCCGCCTGGACCGGCGTACAGGTGTACTCCCATACGCTGAGCGACCGGGCCGACCTGGTGGAGCGGGTGG
Organism: Streptomyces sp. PsTaAH-124; assembly: GCF_000373685.1. Classification (NCBI taxonomy): domain Bacteria; kingdom Bacillati; phylum Actinomycetota; class Actinomycetes; order Kitasatosporales; family Streptomycetaceae; genus Streptomyces; species Streptomyces sp. PsTaAH-124. The sequence goes on from NZ_KB892188.1 coordinate 26,656, forward strand.
TGTCCCTCTTCGAGCACCTGCTGCCCAGCATCGCCGTCCCGGCCGTGCTGAGCCGTCTGGTCGTCACCCCCGAGCGCGCCGACGAGATCGTCCGCGAGATCGAGCAGCGCGCGCGGGACGAGGCGGAACGGGCCCCGGAGGGCGTCCAGACCTTCGGGCTGCGGACGCGGGTGCCCGCCGACGCGGAGTAGGTCGCGCCCGCGCGACCCGCCCCTCTCCCGCGCGACCCGCCCCTGCCCTGCGACCCGCCCTTCCCGCGCCGCGGCCCACGCGGCCGTCCCGGGAACAGACCCGGCGCGCCGGTTCTCCCGGTGCGCCGGGCCGTCGATCCGCACCAGCCTCAGACGCAGCAAAAGACTTGGCAAAACAGTCTCAACGGTCTGGTAATGGCGGCGGAGTTGACGGCTTCTCCGGCGGATCCGGCCGCTTCACCCGCTCGTCTTTTCTGGAAGATGAGGCGATATGCCCGCTTTTCTTCCTTGAGAGGGTGAGCGAAACAGGGTCGGGACCCTCGTATTGACATACCGCGCATGCTGTTTTTTACTCGGCTTGCTAGGAAACCGCTCCAGAACGCGGGCAGCTACGACGGGGAGACAGCGTGGATATCGACGTACTCGGCACACTCGCCGTACGGGAACAGGGCGTCTCGATCACACCGACTGCCCCCAAGCCGCGCCAGGTGCTCGCCCTGCTGGCACTGAACGCGGACAAGGTGGTGCCGGTCGCCACCCTCACCGAGGAGCTGTGGGGGGCGCGTCCGCCCCGCAGCGCGCGGCCCACCCTCCAGACGTACATCCTGCAACTGCGGGAACTGATCAACGGCGCGCTGCGCCAGGACGGCGGCGACGGGCAGCGGTCCGCCAAGGACGTGCTGCTGACGGTCCCCAGCGGCTATCTGCTCAAGGGCGGCACCGGCAGCAGCGACGTCCGCGAGTTCGAGCGGCTGGCCGGAACCGGCTACCGCGCCATGGACGCCGAGGACTACCCCGAGGCCGCCGCGCGCCTGCGCGAGGCGCTCGCGCTGTGGACCGGGCCCGCCCTCGCCGACGTGCACGCGGGCGTCCATCTGGAGACACAGATCAGGCGGCTGGAGGAGAGCCGGCTGTGCGCCCTGGACCAGCGCATCGAGGCCGACCTCAGGCTCGGCCGGCACCGCGAACTGCTGGCCGAGCTCACCGTGCTCGTCAGCAGGTACCCCAGCCACGAGAGCCTGTGCGGCCAGTACATGGTCGCCCTCTACCGCTCGGGGCGCCGCGGCGAGGCCCTCAACGCCTACCAGCGGCTGCGCGCCACCCTGGTGCGCACCCTCGGCCTGGAGCCCTCGCCGGTGCTCGCCAAGCTCCAGCAGTCCATCCTGATGTCCGGCCCGGCCGGCGCACCCTCCGCCGTGGGCGCCCCCGCCACCGGCCGCTTCGCCCAGGTCGGCTGACCCGGCGGCACGGGCCCGCCCCGGCGGCCCTCCAGCCGGGTTCGAGCGCCGCTCCAGCGCCCCGGCACAGGCTGGGCGCACCGGAGGAGAGGGGGCACTCATGCCGTCCCAGCGGGTGCACTCGTCCCAGGACACCGTCAGCGTGGACGCCCCCGCCGGGGTCGTCTACGGCCTGCTCGCCGACGCCCCCCGGTGGCCGGTGTTCCTGCCGTCCTGCGTCCACGTCGAACAGATGGACTTCGACGGGACCGAGGAGCAGCTGTGGGTGTGGGACGTCACCGCCGACCATGTGCACGCCTCCCGCTCCCGCCGCCTGCTCCACCCGCTGACGCGGTCCATCGACTTCGAGCTGGAGGACCCCGCCTGGCCCGGGGCGACCAGCAGCGGCACCTGGACCGTCGAACCCGAGGGCGCGGCGCGCTCCCGCGTCACCCTGCGGCACGAGAGGCCCCGCGGCGGCCCCGCCGAAGGACCGGACACCCTCGACGCCGACGTCCGCGCCCAGCTCGCCCGGGTGCGGGAGGCCGCCGAACGCTGGGACCGGCTCGACGAACTGCTGCTGTCCTTCGAGGACAGCGTGCGGGTCGAGGGGCCCTCCGAGCTGGTCTACGACTTCCTCTACCGCGTCCAGGACTGGACGGAGCTGATCCCGCACGTCGAGTGGACCAGCGTCACCGAGGACCAGCCGGGCATCCAGATCGCCGCACTGGACACCTGCGCGGGCGCCACCGGTGAGACGGTCACCGTCGAGACCGTACGGCTGTGCTTCCCGCACGCCGGACGGATCGTCTACAAGGAGACCCTGACGCCCGAGCTGATCGCGGCGCACAGCGGCGAGTGGTCCCTCGTGCCCGACACGACCGGGACGACCCTCGTCAGCGCCCATCGCGTGTTGCTCCGGGAGGAGGCCGTCGCGCCGCTGCTGGGCGAGGGCACCTGCCTCGCGGACGCCCGCGCGCAGGTGCGCGAGTGGCTGGGCCGCGCCAGCCGGGAGGCGCTCGGCCTGGCCAAGTGGCACGCCGAGAGCCCGCTGCGCCGGCTGCGACGAGGATGAGGACGACGAGGAGACCGCCGATGCCCCTCACCCGACCGGGACCGCCGACGCCCCCCGCCTCTGTCGCGGGCGCCCCAACGGGCGGCCGCCGTCCGCCCGTTCGCGGCGAGGCGCCCCCGCCCGCCCGCGCCGGGACCGCGCCACCGGACGAGCCGGTGCTGCGGGCGCTGCGCTGGGAGGCGCTGCTCGGCGACCCGGACGATCCCGCGAACCCCTACGGGCGCGCGGCGCTGGCCGCCGCGGGCGGCGCGGACCTGCCGCGTCCCGACCCGGCATGGGGTCCGCTGCCGCCCGGCGCGGGAGCGCGGGGCTACGACGAACCCGCCGGGCAACTGGTGCGCGTACTGCGGCCGTTGCTGCGCCGCGACACGGCGCTGGCCCACGACTGGGTGATCCGCCCGCTGCTCACCGGCGCCCCGCGAGGGACGGCGGAGCCGCCCGCGGCGGCCGTGTCCAGGGCGCGGCTGGCGGAACTGCTCGCCCCGGCCGCGCTGATCGCGGCCACCGGAGACCTGCTGCGCACCACCGCCCGGCACGTGGCCGCGCTCGGGTCCGGCCGGCCGGGGGGCCGGCAGTGGCAGCCCGTGCTCGCCGCCGTCTTCGCCGACCTGCTGGCCTGCGAGAGCCTGACGGCGGTGGCGCTGCGCGCCCTGGACACCGCCGACGGCGGCGGGGACGTACTGCCCGCCGCGACCGGGTACGTCGTGCCGCGACTGGTCGGCGGACTACTCGGAGACCTCGAACTGGTCCTGAACGACAGCCTGTCCGGACCGGCGGCCACCGAACGCGAGGCCCTGGCCCGGCAGTCGGCGATCCGCACCGCCGCCCGGGTGGACCGCACGGCCGTGGCCTCCGGCCGGGCCCGGCTGATCCGGCTGCTGCCCCGGCTCGCCGACGCCTCGGAACAGCCCGGCCGTCACGCGCCGCGGGAGCTGTTCCGGCTCGGGGCGCCGACCGGCACCGGCCCCGGAACCGGGCCCGACACCGGGCCCGGCAGCGGACCCCACGATGCCGACGCGTACGACGACGCGTACGGCGGCGGACACGGCGGCGGGCGCGGTCCCGTACCGCCCGCGCCGGACGCCGCCGCGCTCGCGGCCGTCCTGCCGGCCGCGGCCGGGCGGCCGGACCGCGCCGGGGACACCCCGGCCCGTTCCGCGCTCACCCGGTTCGCCCGTCGGCTGGCGACCGAGCAGCGGGCGCTGCGCGGCCCGTCCCGGTCGGCCGCCGCCACCGCGTCCGACCCGGCGGCCCGCGCCCTCGCCGACCGCCAGGCACTGCTGCTCCTGGCCGCCGCCGTCCTGGGCGTCCAGGAGGCCGCGGCCGAGGACCACGGCGGCTTCCTGGGCGGCTGCGACTGGGCGCTGCTCGCCCTGGAACGCGTCGTCCGGCGGCTGGGAGTGCCCCTGCCCGGCGACGCGCCCGACCCGGGCGACGCCGTCTGGACGGAACTGACCGAGCGGATCCGCGCGGGAGTCGACTGCGACGTGTACGGCACGAGGCTGCTGTGGTGAGCACGGCGGGGAGGACGGGGGCCGACGCCATGACCAAAGCGGAGCGGTGGACGGCGGAACCGGCTGCGGAACCGGCGGTGACGGAACGGACGACGGCGGAACCGGCGGTGGCGGAACCGGCTGAACAAGGGGCAGGGCGTACGACGGGCGGGGCGGCCGGGCAGGAGACGGCGCCGCCCGTCCACGTGGCCGGTCCGCAGGGGCCGTGGGACGCGGTGCGCGAACGGGCCGAGGACACGGGGCGGGTGGTGGTGCACACCACGTGGGGCGAGTGGCTGACCGCCGCCCTGCTCGACCCCGGCCTGCGCACCCTGCTCGGCCGGGACTGGCCGCGCTACCGGCAGACGCCCGCACCGGCCGGCCGGTACGCCTTCGCGGTCTCGCGCCTGGTGATGAAGCACACCGCGGCGGCCGTCCTCGACGTGCCGCCGGACAGCCTCGACGTCGCCTACGAGCCGGGCGGGCGGCCCACCGTGCGCGGTCTGGACGAGGACCTGCACCTGAGCCTCGCCCACACCGAGGAGCTGATCGTCGTCGCCGTCAGCCGCCGCGGACCGGTGGGCGTGGACGCCGAGTCCGTGACCCGGCGGGCCTCCTTCGAACTGCTGCGCAGCCATGTGTGCACCCCCGAGGAGGCCGAGGCGCTGGCCGCGCTGCCGGACGCCGAGCGCGCTGCCCGCTTCCTGCGGCTGTGGACGCTGAAGGAGGCGTACACCAAGGCGCTCGGGCAGGGCATGCGGCGGCGGTTCAACGCCGTCGGCTTCTGCTGGGACGCGGACGGCGGCGCCCGGCTGGCCGACGAGTCCGACGCCACGCGCGGCTGGAGCTTCAGCACCCGGCTGATCCGGGAACGCTATCTGGTGAGCGAGGCGCACCGCGCGTCCGGTCCGGTCGAGTCCCGCTTGCGGGCCGATCCAGGCGGACTCGCGTCACCATGGCTCTCACCTGCGAGAACACTAAGCTTTCCGGGGTCGGGGAGGCCCGGCGGACGATGAACGAGGACGACGGCGAGAGACGGAGAGAGCGGGCCGCGGACGACCGTGCGCACCGCTCGGCGCGGCCCGTGGTCGGGGGCTGCCGCGCGAGCACGGTCGCGACAGCTGCGCAGAAACGATTCCAGAAGGAGGGCAGGGGACCGGTCCGGCCCGCTGCGGCGGAGCGTTCCGGTGTCCGAGGTGCCGGATGAGCAGCCATCACTCGCACGCGCAGGCCGTCCTCGCCGTGGTCCACGAACCGGGCGGGGCACAGCCCGGCGCCCCGCTGGTCTTCGAACTGTGCGGACCGCTCGGCGCCGCCGAGGCCGAGGCCGTCGCCGACCGCGTCGCCGCCCGGCACCGCGCGTACACGGTGACCCTGGACGACGACGGCACCGGCCGCCGCCTCGTACGCCTCGCCCGCACCGGCACCGCGCCCGGCGAGCGGCCGCCCGCGCTCTCCGCCGACCTGCTCGCCGACCTGCTGGCCCCGCTCTCCGCGGGCACCGTCCCGGTCACCGGCTACCAGCGCGAGCTGCTGCTCGCAGCCGTCACCCGGCAGGGCGGCCCCGGCCGGCACATCGAGCAGCTGTGCTGGAACTGGACCGGCCCGCTGGACACCGCCCGGTTCACCGCCGCCTGGCACTCCGTCGCCGACCGGGAGACCGTGCTGCGCGCCTCCTTCGACTGGACCGGCGCCCCCCTGCTCGTCCTGCACGACCACGCGCCCATCGAGGTGGTACGCCACCGGCACGCCAGCGTGGCCTGGAGCGAACTGCTGCGGCGCGACCGGCTGCGCGGCTTCGAACTGCACCGGCCGGGCCTGCTGCGGGTCACCCTGCTCGACGGCCCGCCCCAGCGCTCCGCCCCCGCCCGCGGCCCGGGGCACGGACCGGGTCCGGGCCCGCTGCCGGGCGCCCGCGCCGCCACCGGACCGGCCCCCACCCGCGTCCTGCTGAGCTACCACTCCGCACTGCTCGACGGTCGCGGCGCCCATCTGCTCGTACGGGAGTTCTACCGGGCCTACCTCGCCGACGGCGTCGTGCCCGGCGGCGAGCGGCGGCCGGACATCCGCGACCACGCCGCCTGGCTCCAGGACCGCGACACCGAGGCCGCCCGCCGCTACTGGGCCACCGCCGCGCCCCCGGCCGACGCCGCGGTCCGGCCGGGCCGGGACGGCGGACGGACCCGGTTCACCGGCGCCGGGCGCATCCAGCGGCGGCTGCGCCCCCACCAGACCTCCCGGCTGCGCTCCTGGGCCGCCCTCTGGGGCGCCGGGGAGAGCAGCGCGCTGCACGTCGTCTGGGCGCTGCTCCTCTACCGCGCCGCGGACACCCGCGGACCGGTGCCCGTCAGCTTCGGGGTGCACTTCTCCGGCCGCGACCTGACCCTGGAGGGCGCCGCCGACGTACCCGGACTGCTGGGCAACCCGCTGCCGATGACGGTGACCGTCGACCCGGCCGCACCCCTGGTGGACCTGCTGCGCCAGGTCCGCGACGCCGCCCTCGACCTGAGTGCCTACCCGTGGGTCTCCGGCGACCGGATCCTCAGGTGGAGCGGCCGCGAGGAGGCCGTCCGGCTCGCCGACACCCTCGTACGCTTCGACAGCCGGCCCGAACTGCCCGAGGTGCTGCGCGCCGAACTCAAGGCCCAGGGCATCCAGGTGGACGTACCGCAGAGCGCCAGCGGCGACACCAGTCTGCCGGTGACCCTCGTCGCGCAGTACGACGCGGACGGCGGACTGCTGCTGACCGCCACCTACGACCGCGCCGAACTGTCGGACGCCGATGCCTCCGGTGTGCTCTCCCAGTGCATGGAACTGCTGCGCCGGCTCTCCGACCAGCAGGACGAACGGGTCACCGTGGGCCAGGTGCTCGGTCTGCTGGAGCCCGGCGAGGTGCCGCGCATGGCCCGGCAGGGGCGCCGCCCGCGCACCGTCGCCCTCGCCGTGCTGCGCCCCGGCGGCCCGCACGCCGACGTGGTCTGCCTGGTGGCCGTGCCCGGGGTGCCGCCCGGTGTCTACGAGTCGCTGGTCCAGGAGTACGAGGGCCCGGAGCGCATCGTCTCGCTGAGCCTGGGCGGGGACGTCCGCACCCCGCCCTCCGCGCTGCCCGAACTGCTCGGTCCGGGACGGCGGCTGGTGCTCTGCGGCTGCGGTCCCGCGGGCCGGGTCGCGTACGAGATCGCCCAGGGCACGGCGGCCCGGACCGCCACGGCCACGACCGTCGTCATGACGGGCATCGGCGGCGTCGCCGAGAGCGCCCGCGCCCTCGCCCGCGCCCTGGAGTCGATCCGCGCCCGGACCGTCTGACACCGCACGGTGGCCTCCGTGGACGGCAGTGGTTCGCCGTGCCCGTGCCGTCGGTCTGCGCGCGGCGAACCCGGAGTACTGCGGGTGTCGGGCCTCGCTGAGCACTTTGGGCAGCATCCTGACGCTCAGCAGCAACCCGGCATCCACACCCCCTGTCCCGGGGGGCGAGTACGGCGGCCCTCGGCCCGGCTGCCCGACGCCAGCGTGCGGTGCCAGGGCCGCGCACTCCAGTCCACAGCACCGGTGCTCTGTCCGCGGTGACTAAGCCCTGCGTACGGTGCTCCAAGGTGCCACAGGTACAGGCGGAGTGGCCGCTGGGACCCGTGTACAGAGCCTGCTACAGCAACGTCCGACGGAAGTCGGCAGCGTGCGCTCTGCCGGTGCAGGTCCCCGACCGTCATCGCCGGATCGCCGCTCCCTTCGCCCACTGGGACCTCCTGCATCGAGCCCGCCGCGCCGGCCGTCGCAGACCCACTCGAACTCTGCGCAGAACAGAACCAGGTCAACGCCGAGGCGAGTACTCGAACCACTGACCTGGCTCGATGACCAGGGAACAAGAACGTGCCGCCCCCACGAACTGCCGCACCCAAGACGCTCATCGAATTCGAAGACCTCGCCAGCCGCGACAGCGCTCGGCTCGCACCGCCCTCCGGCCTGCCTGTCAGACCAGCGTGACTCAGCACTGCGCAGGCCCGCGGATGGTCGTCACTGACAGAACCCGATCGACAGGTGCCACCAGCTCTCTGTCGGCGACTTCCACAAGGTGCCTCGGAGGATCGCCGTCTTTCAGAGCGGTCACGTACTCGATGACCTGGGCATGCGTCAGCACCGGAAGGCTCCGGCGCAAGGCGTGCATGGCATGGATCCGTCCGCGAGCAGCCGCTACTGCCCGCACCTCGTCATGCAGATCGTCGACCGCGGTCCGTACGGCCTGGCCTCGTACGCGAACTCGGTAGTCAATCACCCAGGCCTCGGTCACCGCGGAGACGACCCCGATCTGGTGAAGGCTGCCGTCGAGGCGATCAACCAGGTACGGCCCGTTCCCGACGAGCATGAAGTCGGGATTCCCGGTCCGCAGGTACTCCTCGGACGTCCAGGAGACCACCCAGGCCAGCTCGTGCTGTCTCACCTGCGCCACAGCCATGCGCATCCGCTCCAGGCCCGCCGCCCGCTCACGCTGACAGCCGCGTTCCAGCTCCTCCTCGACGATCCGAACCGCAGCATCTCGCTCAATCACGCGTGCAGCATCCCCCACGGACTGCAACGGCGACCAACAGATTTCCCGGGCGTCAGGGGAGCCACCGCCAAGGATCTGCTGGGAGACGACTGGACGGCGCGATGCGGTTGGGCTGTGCAGGCGGTCACGCCTGGCCGCTGCCGGGGAAGTTCGGCGTGCCGCACCGCGTCGGATGCCAGGGCGATGACGACGCCTAGGCCGGAAGGGGAAGCCGTAGAGGTGCACGGACACGTGCTCGCGGTCATCGGTGTCGTCGGCCGCCTTGGCGGCCTTGCCCCGCTCCCGCCGGCGCCGGGCCGGTGCCTCAAGCTCGTCGCTCATCTCGGCGAGTTCGGCGGGGGTGAGGTCGAGCAGCCACTCTGAGCTGGAGGCCGCGTCCGTCCACGCCTTCCTCCAGGCGGACTTCTGGTCGAGATACCCGCGTACTGGGCGACGCGGGTGTCGAAGATCCCTAGGGTCACCGCGCCGACGGCGGCGGCGCCCTCCGGAGTGTCTGCGAAGTCCGAGTCGCGAAAGCCCCAGCCCTTCTCGGATGCCACCTGCCGTCAACGCTCGCGGCCGTCGCTGCCCCGTCAGCCGCCCACCAGGGCCTACGGATCCTGGGCGACGGCTTTCGTCCGGATGTTCCTCAACTCCTGACTTTCCGGTACCCGTTCCTCGGACCATCGCAGGTCCCGGCGTCCGCCAGCGTTTCTCGAGCGCAGTGAGAGCGTTCGTCGAGCCCGGTGCCGGATGGTGGCCGAAACGCCGGAGGAGGGGGCATGGGCTATTCGGACCACGGGGAGCCGTCCCTGCGTGTCGAACGGGGCCGGGCCAGCGCCGAGGAGCTGGCCGCGCTCGCGGTCGTGCTGTTTGCCCTGCGCGCGGACGGAGCCGACGACGAGGAAGGCAGACGGCCGGCCGGCGGCTCCCGCAGGTGGCGGCGGCCGGAGGCCTACAAAGCGCCGCGCAGTTGGCAGTGATGAGATGCTCCGTCGCTCAGAAAGGGAACTGACGACATGTCGATGACGATTGCTCCCGCTCCGGCCGAGGCCGCGCCGGCCGACATCCATGGCCGGGTCGCCGAACTGCACGGGATCCGTGCGCAGGCCGTGGCGGGGCCGAGCGAGAAGGCGACCGCGGCGCAGCATGCCAAGGGCAAGCTGACGGCGCGGGAGCGGATCGAGCTGCTGGTGGACCCGGGGTCGTTCCAGGAGGTCGAGCAGTTGCGGCGGCACCGGGCGTCCGGTTTCGGTCTGGAGGCGAAGAAGCCGTACACGGACGGTGTGATCACCGGCTGGGGGACGGTGGAGGGCCGTACGGTCTTCGTGTACGCGCATGATTTCCGGATCTTCGGNGGTGCGCTGGGCGAGGCCCANGCGACGAAGATCCACAAGATCATGGACATGGCNATCGCGGCCGGTGCGCCGCTGGTGTCGCTGAACGACGGTGCGGGTGCGCGGATCCAGGAGGGTGTCTCGGCGCTGGCCGGGTACGGCGGGATCTTCCAGCGGAACACGAAGGCGTCGGGTGTCATCCCGCA
>NZ_KB892189.1:0-36022 GCF_000373685.1 Streptomyces sp. PsTaAH-124
CTAGCCTCGATCTTTCTTGACGGTTCGCCGACGGAGTCGGCGGACCGTTTCGCTTTCGGTGGCTGATGCCGGGCAGGCCGACAGCCCGAGTACCGCGTCGGGTGGGCGCCGGGTTCCACTGCTCCGGTAGGGGTGGTGCTCCTCGTAGGGGCGGAGAGTCGCTGGTCAGCCTGGCTTCGGCAGGAGAGAGAGTCGTGCGAGAGCTGCGGTGATCTCGTCGATCCATGGCCAGTGGCGGGCGAGGCGGAGGATGCGACGCCGGCCGGTCGTGACGAGCTGGGCGGCTGCGGAGAAGAGGCGGAGCCGAAGACGGCGGGGTTCCCAGAGCCTTGCCCGGCCGGTCAGGGCGAGCATGGGCATCCAGGCCAGCAGGTCGAGAGCAATCTGCACGATCTCCAGCCAGACCTTGTTCTGGGCGGTGTGGTGCAAAGGAAGATTCCGCAGACCGGTGGCCCGGGCGGCCCGGATGCGGTCCTCGGCCCTCGCTCGCAGCCGATGACGGAGCTCGAGTTCGGCGATCGGCCGGGCGACGGTGTTGGTGGCGAAACAGGTCAGCCGCATGCCGTCCGCATCCGTGAGCCGCAACTGGGCCCCGGGGTGCGGTCGCTCCTTGCGGACGATCAGCCGCATGCCCTTGGGCCAGCCGTCCAGGACGTCGCCGGTGAGTTCGGCGACCCAGGCGCCGTCGCGGATCTCGCCGTCCGCCTCGGCGGCCGGCGTCCAGGCCGACGCCGGGACCTGCAGCACATGCTGGTGGATCGCGTCGGTGATCACCATGCCGACCGAGTAGGACAACCACCCCCCTCGCCGGGCGAGCCAGGCGACGAAGTCGTGGGTGCCGCCCGCGGAGTCGCAGCGGATCAGGGTCTGACGTCCGCGCCGGTATTCCTTCGGCAGCTGGGCCAGGGCCAGTTGGGCGGCGGTGATGTGGTCGGCCGCGGTGTTCGAGCCCGCGTTCCCAGGCCTGAGCAGGGCTGCCACCGGCTCTCCGGTGCCACCCGACCCGTGATCGACAAACCCCATCAGCGGGTGGTGGCCGTAGGTCCGCTTCCAGGTCGGGGCCGCGTCCTCCTTGTCGGAGTGCGCGATCACCAGCACCCCGTCGAGATCGACGGTCACCGTCCCGTCGGCATCGGGCGCTTCCCGGCCGGCCAACTGCCAGACCTTTCGGCGGACTTCAGCTCGCGCGGAACGGATGGCCTGCAGAGCTCGGCCGCCGTAAGAGGCGAGGGTGTCGATGAGGCGGCAGACCGTCGGATCCGAGGCGACCGGCCCGAACACGGCCGGCTCCGCCCGCAGCAGGGCGACATCCGCCAGGCAGTCCCCGCCCAGCGCGACCGCCAGGGCCACGTCCAGCAGGATCTTGCCCGGATCGTGCACCGCCCGCGGCTTCCGCCACGGCGTCAGCGCCGCCGATATCGCGGTGTCCAAACCGGCCTTGCGCACGGTCTCGACCAGCAGCACGCCCCCGGCCTGCGAGACCACCGCCCGGCCGCCGCCCTCGATGCGGACACGCGGGTACGACCGGATACGCTTCTTCACCTGGAGAGTGCTTCTTCCCATGCAGCCAACAGGACCCTAGACAAGTCCCATCGTTGCAGGTCAGGAGCACTCTCCGCTTATTTGATCAAACATCGGACACCCCACCTCGTGAAAGCGCGAGGCTAGAGGTCGCCCGGCTCAGTGTCCTGGAAGAGGTCGGCCGGCTTGACCCCCAGTGCTTGGGCGAGTGCGGGGATACGGTCGACGGAAACGCTGTGAACAGCCGCTTCGACCTCGGCGTAGAAGGACCGGTCCATCCCGGCCGCCACGGCCACGGCGGTCTGGGTCAGCCCTGCCCGTGTACGCAGAGCACGCAGCCGTCGGCCGAAGGCCAGCCGATGGGCCGGCACCCCGGCATTGGAATCACTGTTCGCCACAGTCGGTAACCGTAGTACAGTCCCTCAATTGTAGGAGATTTCCTACATGATCGTTGCGAGGGTAGGCGATGGGGGAGAGCTCTGTCCCGCGGCGGCTTCCGGCGGTGCTGGTCCCCGTAGAGGGGGAGTCGTTCGCCTCGTGGCTCAGTCGGGCGGCGGCCGACTGGCAGCTGACTCCGGGGGAGGCCGCGCTGGCTCTGGGGCTGGAATGCCGTCCGGGAGTGGTGGTACGTCCGCTGCTGTTCGGCGTCGCGCTCTCCGGACGGAGCCTTCGGCGGGCCGGGGCCGCCACCGGGCTCGGAGCCCGGGACCTGCGGGCGATGCAGCTGGCTCGGTACGCGGGGACGGCTCTGAACCTCGCCGGACTGGACCGCTCGGTCTCGGAACCGTCGCTCGCCGTGCTCGGCCACCAGGAGTGGGCCCTGTTCACCGCCAGCCGGGCATGTCCGAAATGCCTGGCGGAGCGTCCGATGTGGCCCCTGTGGTGGCGCCTGGGGATCGCAGCGGTGTGCCCGGTGCACCACGTCCTGCTGGCGGATGTCTGCCGCCGCTGCCGGACGAGACTGGGCCAGGGCTACAACGGTCATCCCCGGCGGCTCTCCTCCCGCCGCCCGGAGATGGACCTGAGCCGTTGCAACAACCGCCGGCCGGCGGCCAGGCGGCGCAAGGCCGGGCTGTGCGACCAGAAGCTGGCCGCTCTGCCCGCCACGCCGGTCTCGGCCGCGCTCGCCGCCTTGCAGCAGCGGGTCCTGGACATCGCGGACGGCCGGACCGTGCCGCGTGTCGCCGGACGTACGGTGGCCGCCGCGGGGTTCTTCGCCGCGCTGCGGTTCACCACCGCGGTGGCCCGGCTGGTAGCCACCGACGACGACCTCGCCGCGTGCTCCTTCTTGCCCGATGAGGCGGCCGAGGCGTTCACCGCCGAACAGCACGCGCGGCAGCGGGCTACCCGGGGCGGCTCGGGCCACCCAGATGGGGGCCGTCCCGCCCGCTGCGGCCCACGCCGCGGCCGTCCTCGCCCTGGCCGAGCCCGTGCTCCTGGGGCCAGGCCAGCGGTCAGGCTCGGACCTGCTCAGTGAGTGGATCGGCCGGCCCGTCGCCCGGCGCCGCACCCCGGGCAAGGGCGATCCGCTGAGGGCTGTGCCCCGCCCGGCCTGCCTGGAACCGCTGGTGCGGGGCGCCGTCCCGTCGGCCACCCGCGTCGCCGGGGCCCTCGCCGCCCGCCCCGTCCCCGTAGTCGCCTTCACTGCGGACCATCTCCCCCACCTCGTGGACGCCGACGACTACACCGACCTGCTGGCACCCCATCTGCCGGGCACGGCCCCGGCCAGCGGGCGCCGCCTGGCCGCCCTGTGCTTGGCCCGCCTCGCGGGCGCCCCGAGTTGGCAGCAGGCCGCCGGCGATCTGGCCATGGACCCGCTCAAGGCCGCCCGCGCGGCCAACACGCTGGTCCAGCGCATCACCGACCCCGACGCGTTCTGGGACAGCGCCGAACGGCTCGCCCGGCGGTACCACCGCCGCGGCCTCGTCGACTACGGGGTCCGCCGCCGGGCCCTGGCTACGCTGACCGCCGTCCCCCACGCGGTGCTGTATCAGGTGTGCCGCCCCCTGGACCACGACGTCACCCTCCAGCGGCGCCGACACGCTGCGGCCTGGGTCTGGCAGCACTTCACCGGTGGCGACGTCCGCGAAGCACCCGCCTACGACCCCCGGCTGTGGCCATCGGCCAGCACGGAGTCCGTCCGGGAAGGGTGGCGCCGCTTCGCCGCCTGGATCCCCGACACGGTCGCCGCCCATCTGACCGCTTACGGACACGGCCTCCTTCACCCCGACACGCCAGGAGGGACATGAGCCCGAAGAGAACCCGCAGCCTGACCCCGATCCGGCACGCGGACCACCACCTGTTCATCCGCTTCTACGACGCCGGCGGCATCGAGCGGCTCATGCCCGCCAATCAGGCCGCCGAGGTGCCCTTCGAAACGTGCATGCCCGCCCGGGACATCCCCTCCTACGCCGGGCAGAAGTACACCCCCGGCTTCTACTGGGCGGCCAGCAGCGACACCCTTGTGGAATACGAAAGCTTCCTGGAAGCCCGCTGGATGAAACTCCTCGACTTCGACTCCAAGGTCGCCTGCTTCACCGCCCAGCCGTTCATCTTCGAGGGCGTCGACACCGACGGCGCCTGGACCCACTACCCCGACCTCTTCATCCGCCGCACCGACGGCACCGTGCTGCTGCTGGACGTGAAGAACCCCGAACAGATCGACAAGCCCAAGGTCCAGCACCAGGCCCGCCGCACCGCCGCAGCTTGCCGGATACTCGGCTGGGACTACCAGATGGTCGGCGAACCGGACCCCCAGCTGTGGGCCACCGTCGAATGGCTCGCCGGCTACCGCCGCCCCCTGAACGCCGCGGCCCCCGTCGCCCACGTTCTCCTCTTCCGGGCCCAGAACCCCGTCAGCATCGCCGAACTGCTGTCCCTGTGGCCCGACCCCCAGGTCGAACGCGCCGTCACATACCACCTCATGTGGCGTCAGCACCTGCTGTTCGACCTCACCCAGCCCCTGCGCGACCACACCCCGGTATGGACCGCGCCTGCCCTGGAGCACACCTGATGGACCAGCGCCACCGCATCGCCGCCACCGACTGGATCGAGTTCGAGGAGGAACAGCACCAAGTCACCGGCATCACCGGCGCCCTGATCAGGCTCCGCTCGGCCTCCGGACACCACCAGACCATCATGCTCAGCGTCCTCCTGACCGACCCCTCCTTCCGCGCTCGGACCGTACTGCCGCCCGAAGCCGCCGACCCCGCCGCGGGCCTCGACCCCGGCGGGGTCCTGGCGCTGCTGCCCAAGGAAGTCCGCGACAAAGCCCTCAAACTGGAAGAACACCTCAAAGAGGCCACCACCGGCTACCTATCGGGAGACTCCCTCGCTGCCCAGCCCGGCGAACCCCGCCCCGAGTACCGCCCCGACCTCCCGCTCAGCACCCGCGTCGAATCGAAAGCGGCCGAACTCGGCCTCACCTCACGCCGGATCTGGCAACTCCTGGACGAATGGCAGGAGAACGGACTTTGGGCCCTGGTCGACCGGCGCAAGGTCCGCCTCAAGAATCCGCTGCGCAACATCGACGACCGCGTGATCGCCGCGATCCGGGAACAGGCAGCAGCCGAACGCTTCGACAGCTCCTCCAGCGTCTCCACCCGCTTCCGCCGCCGCACCCAGAACCGGCTGGACGCCGACTACGGACCCGGCACGGTCCTCCTGCCCAAGGAAGACACCTTCCGGCGCGTCGTCAGAATCTTGCTCCACCGAAGCCCCTCAGACCCTGCCTACCAGCGGATCTCGGACGCCAACCAGCCCGACCGCACCTTCGGCAACGTCATCGCCCACCGGCCCGGCCAGGTCGTCATGCTCGACACCACCCCGCTGGACGTCTTCGCCTACGACCCCGTGATGAACGACACCTACAACGTCGAACTCACCATCGCCCTCGACATCGCCACCCGCTCCATCCTCGCCTGGTGGCTGACCCCGCTCGGAACCAAAGCCATCGACATCGGCCTGCTCCTCGCCGACGTCATGACCCCCGAACCTATGCGTCCAGCCTGGGCCGCCGCCCTGCGCTACCAGATGCTCCGCGTCCCCTACCAGCGCCACCTCAGCCTGGACGAACGCCTCGCCGAAGCCGCCGCCCGCCCCGTCATCTACCCCGAGACCCTGCTCTACGGCCACGGAAAACCCTACAAATCCGACGTCGTCCAGCGAGCCTGCCGCAAATGGAAGATCGATATGCAGGACGCCCGGAAGCTACAGCCCACCGACAAGCCTCACGTCGAGCGCCTCTTCGGCACCATCCGCGAACAGTTCTCCATGCACGTCGCCGGGTACAAGGGCTTCAACGTCGCCCACCGGGGCAAGAACCCCGAACAACAGGCCCGTTGGACGCTGGACGAGATCGCCGAGTTCTTCGCCGAATACGTCGTCGCGGTCTACCAGAACAAGCACCACGCCGGGCTGCACCTGCACGGCTTCCCCGACCTGAACGTCTCGCCCAACGAGGCGTACGCCATGGCGCTCGGCGCCGCCGGCTTCGTCGACTGCCCGCGCGACCCCGCCATGTACTACGAACTGCTGCCCATCGCCGACGCCGGACGCACGATCAACACCTACGGGGTCGAACTTAACTACCTCGTCTACAACGCGCCGGTGCTCTACGGGTTCCGGCGGGCTAATTCCCCGTACAACGGCGAGCGCTGGCCCATCCGGTACGACCCCCGGAACCTCCTGCACGCCTACTTCCACAACCCCAGCGACAACGAGTGGTACGTCCTCGACTGGACCAAGGCGCTCAGCGATCTCCAGCCCTTCACTGACATCACCCTGCGAGAGGCCAAGCGCCTGGTCGAACTCCGCGGCGGAGACCCGAAGGACAAGGACTACCAGGAGAAGATCGCGCAGGCCCTGTGGGACCTACAAAACCGCACCGACGCCCCCGAGACCTGGACCAGGGCTGACCGCAAACGGCACACCCGGGACCGCCACCGCGCCCAGGCACAGGCCCAGGACGAAGCGCGCTCCACGCCCGCCATCACCGCCCCGTCGCTCGTACCCCCCGGCAGTGTGAAATCGGCCATCGCGTCCCTTCACGCCATCCCCGACCCGGCCGACGATGATTTTGACCCCTTCACCGTCCAGCCCGCCGAGGTCTGGAACTCCCACACCAGCCAGGAGGGCTGACCACAATGCCGACCACACCGCCCTTCGACGGCGAGAGCAGCAGCCCCTCCTACGGCCCCGGCGACTTTAGACACCCGGGCCTCTCCGAACCGCGCACCAAAGAGGAATGGCGTGAGTACCTCGACTACCGCCTCCCTCCCCGGCCGCTACTGCTGGACAGCGAGACCTACGAGAAGCTCAGTCCCGAAGAACGCCGCCGCCACAACCAAGCCCGCGCCGCCCACCACAGCGCCCTCGTCATCGTCCGCACCAGCCAGATGCAGACGATCCACCACCAGATCCGCCGCCGGATGATGACCAACGCGCACCAGCCCGCCGGAGCCCGCCGCGGCATCGTCCTCGACGGCCCCGCCACCCTCGGCAAATCCACCCTGGTCAAGGCCTTCGCCTACGACTTCGAGCACGAGCTGCGGCGCGACCACCCCGAGCGCTTCACCTTGCAGTACGTAGTCGATGACCACCTGATCGACTACACACCCGTCGTCTATATCAACATCCCCTCACAGGCCACACCCAAGGACCTGTCCATAGCCCTCGCTGAATACATCGGCCAGAGCTACCGCTCGGGCGCGACCAAGACCGACATCACCCGGCTCGTCCTGGAGAAGATGCGCCTCGTCGGCGTCGAACTCGTGATCATCGACGACGCCCACTTCATGGACCTCTCCCTCAAGGAGGGCAAGGTCGTCAACGACCATCTGAAGTACATCGCCAACCACACTGCGGCCACCTTCATCTACACCGGCGTCGACCTCAAGCACTCCGGCCTCTTCCTCGAAGGCACCGGCGCCGCCCGCGTCACTCAGACAGCCGGCCGCAACACCCTCCTCCACATGACCCCGTACGCCATCAAGACCAAGGAAGAGAAATCCGACTGGGTCTCCGTCATCAGCGCCATGGAGAACGCCCTCGTCCTCTACCGGCACCAGCCTGGAACCCTCGCCGGACTGTGGAAGTACCTGCACCGCCGCACCGGAGGCAACATCAGCTCCCTCGCGGAACTCGTCCGCGAAGCCGCAGCCGACGCGATGCTCACCGGGACAGAACGGATCGACCGGAAACTCCTCGACAGCATCGTGATCAACGAACACGCACAGAGCACCTACGAGACGTTCTGGCAGGAGGACCCCCAGCCGCCCGCGCCCGACAAGCCTGAAGAAGAGGACGGCGAGGCCGCAGCCGGTTAGAGAATCACCGGAAAGAGTGACCCCCGGCGAGACCGGGCAGGAGAACCAGGCTCGTCGGGGACTTAAGCAGATCCAGTACCAATCGGACCTGGCCGACAGGTGTCCGGCTGAGGTTGACCTGATCACAGACGGCTAACCAACATCACAATTAAAACTCAGTAGCTCTCGCGTGTGCATGACTTTCGTTAGATGTCTGGGAAATCGAAATGCTTGACCTCCTGTTCGGTGACGATCCTGGCCGTCAACTTTCCGCCATCATTGAAAATCATCATTGGGATGAGCGAGTGGGAGTCATCGGCATTAAATTCCGCAAGATCTTCCCATGGGATGCGCACTCCCTGCCTGGAGAGCTGAGCCAGACTGCCAGCCACAACTACATTCGAGGCATCTTCTGAACCTCGGTAGACAAAGCTGGAGTACGTGTCAATCGTAGGAGATGGGGCAGGAGTCAAGTCGCCACTTGGATTTTTTAGGGATTCGTTCACGATTTCTGCGAATCGGATCAGTGTTTCTCTGATTCCGGAAACTGGCAGAAAGCCCCATAGGATGCTGTCAATGAAGCGCCTTGAAACTTCACGATCTATGCCCGCAATGTTCATTTTCAATTGGTAGTCGCCACCCGCCTTGCGGACACTCATTCGCAGTTCTTCGCCAATTGGTGTCTTGGTTGCGAATTGAAGCTTGGCTAGGTCGGCAAACCGTATAAGGACTAGCTCGCCTTCGGCCAGCGCGGACCTCTGCTCTCTGGGGATGGGGAGTGCGTAGGGGTTTGCTGCGAAAGGAGAGGGGTTCGTTACTGCATCCATGAAACCCCCCATTACAGGGATTTCCCAATCTTGCATGTCGAGCGATTCTGTCAAGCCTTCCAGGGCCGCTCCGGGGTCGTTTCCCCTATCCCACGATGCGAGCAATAGGTCTCTGTCGCCCAGCCGTGCGACGGAGGCCCCGGAGTCGTTAGCCGATGCATCCTCAATGCATTGCCGCAGGACGTCATGCGCGGGTTGCGTGGCAGTGATTCCGACCGCGATTGCCTGTTTTTCATCCGATTCCGAGAAAAATCCGTGAGTCAAGTAGGAAGATGCCTTGGCTCCCCGCTGCTCTTGCCGGGCGATCCTTCCTGTAGGTGGACGCTTCGGCGTGACTCTATTCTTGCATTCTGCGATGTGAATGCCGTTGGGGGTCACGGTGACTACGTCTCCTACGGCGACCAGGTGTGTAACATCGGCCACAATGGGAATCCCGCCAAGTTTGGCTATCTTCTCGGCCACGCTAAGGACGAAGTCAAAGTCTTCTCCTTGGCTGCTCAGATTTGCGGGGCGCAGTCGGTCCCGTGCCAACTCTCGAATTGCGTGACTGTCGAGAAGTTCCCAGGCTAGCGAGTCGCCAATGAGGCGCAGCAGGTGCTTATGGGTCTTGGCGTCCTCATCTTTGCGTTTCTCGGTGTCGCGAATCTCTTGTGCTAGTTCTTTTTGGAAAGTGAAGTAGTCGACGGGGGTTCTGATGCTGTCGCGCGCGAGGAGCAAACCCCGACGTACCTCATCAAGCTCCACGGAATCTCCTTGTTTGACCATTGGTCGCGGTAATCCGCTCAACATCCTGCCGGGTTTCATCGCGAGTTGCGTACCGAATGCGCCGACGCGGCCCGCTCCTCCCGCGGGCTGCGGTGCGGAGACAGCAAGACTGCGAAACAGTCAGACGCTTGGTGACGGACAGCCGCCCCTGATGTACCTCTCGAGGCAAGGCGTGGGATGCGGTAGACACTGAGCCTTCTGCGTGCGCCCCTCGCTTGCTGTGATCGGTCACGCTGAGTGAAAACCCTCTCGGGCCCTGACGGCTCTGGGCGTCGGATAGTGAAATCTATCGTGCGGCGAGTGTGGCGTATGTCACCGCATCAAAGATTTCAATGCTCAGGTCAGAGCCTTGCGTACTGAAATCTCCGGCGCGGTCCGACAGCCGTCTCCCATCTGCCGTCACCTGAGCGTGTGTTCGCGCACGCCCCGTTGACAACGGCCGCTCCTGACATAAAAGTTTCACTCCGCACAGCAAGTCTCGAAAGATACTTTCAGGCGGCGCGCGGGAGGTCTCCACGATGAGTGACGGCACGGCAGAAGCGGAGGGGCGCGGCCTCACCCGGCGCCGACTGGGCCAGGTGTCCCTGCTCCTGGGCGGCGCGCTCGGCATCGCCGCCCTCCCGGCGGCCCCGGCCGCCGCGTCCACCCGGCCGGGGTCCGCCGCCGCGCGCGCGACCCTGCGGCACGGCTCCCCGCAGCAGGCGGGACTGCTCCCCGGCCCGCTGCGGCAACTCGTCGCCGACGCCGAGGCGTTCCTCGGGCCGTCCCCCGTGCACCCCTGGTACGCGGGCGCGGTGCTGCTCGCGGGGCGGGGTTCCACCGTGGCCCTGCACGAGCCGATCGGCATGGCGGTGCGCTACGCGTCGTACGACGAGAAGACCGACACCGCCGTGGAGTTCCCGCCCGAGCAGCAGCACCCGACGACCAGGGACACCGTCTTCGACCTGGCGTCCCTGTCCAAGCTGTTCACCTCGATCCTGGCCGTCCAGCAGATCGAGCGGGGCGCGCTGGAGCTGGAGGGCGCGGTCGCCTCCTACCTCCCGGACTTCGCGCGCGCGGGCAAGCAGTCCGTGACGATCCGTCAACTGCTCACCCACACCTCCGGTTTCCGGCCGGACCTGCCGCTGTACGACGCGCCGACGTACGAGCGGAAGCTGGAGATGATCTGGGACGAGGCGCCGCTGAACCCGCCCGGCACCGTGTACCTGTACTCCGATCTGAACATGATCTCCCTGCAACTGGTGCTGGAGAAGATCACGGGCCGCCCGCTGGACGTCCAGCTGGCCGAGGAGATCGCCGGGCCGCTCGGTCTGCACCGCACCCGCTACAACCCGCCCGCCTCCTGGAAGCCGTCGATCGCCGCCACCGAGGACGCCCGCAAACCCTGGTCCGCCCTGGACCGGGGCCTGGTGTGGGGCGAGGTGCACGACGAGAACGCGTACAGCCTGGGCGGGGTCGCCGGGCACGCGGGCGTGTTCTCCTGCGCCTGGGACCTGGCGGTGCTCGCCCGGACCCTGCTCGACGGCGGCGCCTACGGGCACGCCCGCATCCTGCGCCCGGAGTCGGTGCAGCTGATGTTCACCGACTTCAACACGGCCTTCCCCGGCGACGCGCACGGCCTCGGCTTCGAGCTCTACCAGCACTGGTACATGGGCGCGATGGCCACACCGACCACGGCGGGCCACACCGGCTTCACCGGTACATCGCTGGTGCTGGACCCGACGACCGACTCGTTCCTGGTGGTGCTCGGCAACTCGGTGCACCCGGTGCGCAGCTGGCGCTCCGGCTCGGCTCCCCGGGTGGCGACCGGCAACGACCTGGCACGGGCCGTCGCGGTCCGCCCGCAGCGGGGCCGTACGGCCTGGTTCTCCGGCATGGCGAGCGCGGGCACCGCGACGCTGGCGCTGCCCGCGCTCGACACCTCGGCGGGCGGGGCGCGGCTGCGCTGCTCCCTGTGGTGGGACACCGAGCCGCAGTCGGACGTGCTCGTGCTGGAGGCGTCCGCCGACGGGGGCGCGGCCTGGCAGCCGGTGCCGTTCACGGCCGTGCGCCGGGGCGGGCGCCCCGAGCAGCATCCGGACGGCATCGCCACCGGCTACTCCGGGCGCCGCTGGCACGAGGTGACCGCCGCGCTCCCGGCGGCCCGGCAACTGGCGCTGCGCTGGCGCTACACCACGGACCGCCTCTATGTGGGGCGCGGCGCGTACGTCGACGCCCAGCGGGTCCAGACGCGCCGACGGGTGCTGTTCGACGAGTCCCGTCCGGCGGACGCGGCCCGGCTGGAGGCGCGGGGCTGGACGGCGTCCGCCGACTGAGCGCGCGACGGCCGCCACACGTCCGGCGGGCCCGCCTCCCGGCAGGACGGCGGGTTCGCGGGTTCGCGGGTTCGCGGGTTCGCGGGTTCGCGGGTTCGGCAGGAGCGTCGCGCACGCGGACGGGCCGGGTGCCGGGGAGGGCGGCCGGTCCTGCCGCGGGTTCCGTCTCCCGCCGGGATGCCCGCGCGGGACCGGGGCGTTCAGCCGCTCTGCCCGGCGGGCCCCTCCAGCACCGCCATGGCCGCGTTGTGCCCCGGTACGCCGCTGACCCCGCCGCCGCGCACCGCGCCCGCCCCGCACAGCAGCACGTTGGCGTGTGCGGTCTCCACGCCCCAGCGGCCGGTGCCCTCCTGGGCGTAGGGCCAGCTCAGCGCCCGGTGGAAGATGTTGCCGCCGGGCAGGCCGAGGTCGCGCTCCAGGTCCAGCGGCGTCCTGGCCTCGACGCACGGCCGTCCCTCGGCGTCCCGCGCCAGGCAGTCGGCGAGCGGTTCGGCCAGGTGCGCGTCGAGCTGGGCGAGGGTCGCCGCCAGCAGCTTCTCCCGTACGGCGTCGTTGTCGCGGGCGAACAGCCGGGCCGGGGTGTGCAGGCCGAACAGGGTGAGGGTCTGGTGGCCGCTCGCGCGCAGGTCCGGGCCGAGGATCGTGGGGTCGGTCAGCGAGTGGCAGTAGATCTCGGAGGGCGGCGCGGCGGGCAGCTCGCCCGCGGCGGCCTGGGCGTGGGCGGCGGCCAGCTCGCGGTAGCCCTCGGCGATGTGGAAGGTGCCCGCGAACGCCTCGCGCGGATCGACGGAGGTGTCCCGCAGCCGGGGCAGCCGCTCCAGCAGCATGTTCACCTTGAACTGGGCGCCCTCGGCGGGCTCGGGCGCCTGCTCGCCGGTGAGGGCGGCCAGGGCCTGCGGGGAGGCGTTCACCAGGACGTGCCGGGCGTCCACCGTGCCCTCGCCGTCCCCGGTCCGGTAGGTGACCTCGGCGCGGCGCCCGTCGGTGGCGATACGGACCGCCTCGTGGCCGGTCAGCACGCGGGCGCCCGCCGCGCGCGCCGCGTCCGCGAGGGCGTCGGTGAGCGCGCCCATGCCGCCGACCGGCACGTCCCAGGCGCCGGTGCCGCCGCCGATCACGTGGTAGAGGAAGCAGCGGTTCTGCGGCAGGGCCGGGTCGTGGGCGTCGGCGAAGGTGCCGATGAGGGCGTCGGTGAGGACCACCCCGCGCACCAGGTCGTCGGCGAAGAACCGCTCCACGGCCACCCCGACGGGCTCCTCGAACAGCATCCGCCAGGCGTCCTCGTCGCCGATCCGGCGGCGCAGCTCCTCGCGGCCGGGCAGCGGCTCGGTCAGGGTGGGGAAGACCTGCCGGGCGACGCGGCCGGTCAGGGCGTAGAAGCGCTGCCAGGCCCGCCACTCGCGGTCCGAGCCGGTGAGCCGGGCGAACGCCTCCCGGGTGCGTTCCTCGCCGCCGCCCACGAGCAGCCCGGTCGCCCGGCCGTTCCGTCGGGCCGGGGTGTACGAGGAGACGGTGCGCGGGCGCAGCCGGACATCCAGGCCGAGGTCCCGCAGGATCTTCCCGGGCAGCAGGCTGACCAGGTAGGAGTAGCGGGACAGCCGGGCGTCCACCCCGGCGAACGGGCGGGTGGAGACGGCCGCGCCGCCGGTGTGGTCCAGCCGTTCCAGCACCAGCACCGACCGCCCGGCGCGGGCCAGGTAGGCGGCGGCGACCAGGCCGTTGTGCCCGCCGCCGACGATCACCACGTCGTAGCCGCCGGATGCCTCGTGTGCGCTCATGGCTCTTGGTAGCACGAGGAGTTCCGCGGCGGCCAGGGCGCTGGCGGGCGCGGACGCCGGTGCGGCGTGCCGGTCAGGGGGTGCGGGAGCGGCGGGGCGCGGGGCGGGCGGCGGGGCCGAGCCGCGCCACCGCGCTCAGGATGTGCCGGGGCGGGAGCTGCCAGCGCACCTGCGCGGGCACGCAGCGCAGCAGCGCGCCCGCCGTCCGCAGCCGCCGGGTGACGACGGCGGGCGCCGGGGCGGGCCTGCCGTAGAGGTCGTGCGCGTACGGGGGCAGGGAGGCGTAGGCGAGGTGCGCCACCTGCCGCCACAGCACCTCGCGGGCCGGGACGAGCAGCGGGTGGACGGGCGGGCGGCGCAGGAAGTCGTCCACGGCACGGGCGTCGGCACCGGCGGCGAGGTCCGGGCGGACCCGGGCGAAGTAGGCGGCCAGTGCGGCGCGGGAGGCGGGCACGGTGTCCGGGTCCAGGCCGACCAGCCGGGCGCTCGTGCGGTGCTCGGCGACATAGCGGTCGGCGCGGGCGCGGGTGAGCGGGAATCCGGAGCGCCACAGCACGTGCAGATAGGAGTCGATCTCCGCGCAGTGCACCCACAGCAGCAGTTCGGGGTCGTCGATCCCGAACCGCGCCCCGGTGTCCGGGTCGGTGGCCGACAGCAGCCGGTGGATCCTGCGGACCCGGGCGCCCGCCTGCTCGGCGGCGTCCGTCGTGCCGTACGTGGTGGTGCCGACGAAGTGCGCGGTGCGCAGCAGCCGGCCCCAGGCGTCGCGGCGGAAGTCGGAGTTCTCCATCACGCCCCGCACCGCGCGCGGGTGCAGGGCCTGGAGGTACAGGGCCCGGATGCCCGCGATCCACATCATGGGGTCGCTGTGCGCCTGCCACGTCACCGAACCCGGGCCGAAGAGGCCGGGGTCGCCCGTGCGTATGGTCTCCACGCAGGCAGGCTAACGCGGCGCCCGCGGCGGGTCGACGGGCGGGCCGGACAGCCGGGTGGTCCGCGCGCGGCGCCGACGGCTCAGCCCAGGCTCGCCGTGAACTCGCCGCAGACCTTGGCGCAGGTGCGGCAGGCGTCCGCGGCCTGCTCGGCGCCGGGGTGCCGGTCGAAGACGTGCGCGGTCTCCAGGCAGACGGTCACGCACCACTCCAGTTGCGCGCGGACGGCGGCCTCGTCCTCGCTGTTCTGCTCGGACAGCGCTCTGCACGTGGCGTCGCAGACCTCCGCGCACATGATGCCCCTGCGCCGCAGGAGCTCCAGTTCCTCGCCCTGGCCGACGTCCACCAGACTGGCGCGCAGCGCGCAGGCCCGCGCGCACTCCGTACACGCCTGCGCACACGCGAAGCGGTCCTCCAGGAACCGGACGAGTTCCTGTTGCGAAGGCGTCGATGATGTCGTATGCGTCGTGGTCACATCCTGCGAGTAGCCGGTGCCACGGCCGCCAAACCCGGGGCGCGCGGGGGTCACGGACGTCCTCCGTCACCCGGCCGGGGGCACGAGCGGGCCGGGACCGGTGGGCGCGGCGGACCGGTCCCGGGTCCGCGAGGCGCCGGGTTCGCGGCGGGGGTCTCGGGTACCCGCGGCCCATGGACAACGCACCGCTGGACATCGCCGCGGCCCACGGGGCCGCGATCGGCATCTGGCCGTTCGTCGCCGGGCTCGTCCTGGTGGCCCTGCTGATCGGCGCCTTCTGGATGGGCGCGCGCATCCGCCGCCGGGAGCCCGCGCCACCGCGCCCCGACGAGCAGCCGCGGCTGCCCGGCTCGGGCCCGGTCGGCTCGGTGCTGGAGAACCGCGAACCGGACGAAGTGCCGCGCGACGGCGGCCGGCTGACGCCGCACCGGCTGCCGGGCCACGGCAACGCGGGCACCCGGACCGGTGCCCCGGCCCCGCGTCCGCGCTGGGACGCGGGCGGCAGCGGATCGTTCGGCAGCGGTGGCCCCGGCCGCCACTGAGCAGCGGTACCGAGCACCTGTACCGGGCGCCGGGGCGGCGCTGTCCGGCGCGGCGGCCCGCCGACACGCTGTGCGGCTGCCCGGCGGGGTGCCGCCGTGGGACGTGCTCCTGCCGGGCGCGGCGACGTTCAAGTCCTCGCGCCTGCCGTCGAGGCGGAGGCGGAGGGCTGAGCCGGACCGGGCGGACCGGCGGCCGGACCGCCCGGTGCTCACCGCAGGGGTTCGCTCAGTTCCACCGCGCGCAGGGCCGCCGCGAGGGCGCGGTCGCCGCCGACGTCGAGGGCGGTGTCGGTCAGCTTGATGACGTGCTCGTCGCCGTGGGCCAGGGCGAGGGCGACGACCTCCTCCGGGGCGAAGGTGCCCGAGGGGCGGTAGTCCACCGGTGTCTTCGGCGCGTACATGGCGGTCACCGCCGCCGACGCCGTCCAGGCGGCCCGCAGGCTCGGCACCCACAGCGCGCGGGGCAGCGCGGGCAGGGTGCGCAGCACGGCGTTGGGCGCGGTGGCCGCGTGCACGAGCATCGTCTCCTCGCCGTGGCCGTGGGTGGCGTACCGGTGGGTGGCCGCGCGCACCAGTTCGCTCAGCCGCCGGTGCGCCTCGTCGGGGTCGGTGACCCCGGCCGCCCACACGGGCAGCGCCGTCACCCGTTCGAGGCGGGCCGGGAAGCCGCCCTCCGGATCGGTCAGGGGCACCACGGCGTCCAGGGCGGCAGCCGCGCTGTGCGCGCCGGGCAGCGGGGCGAGGCCGGTGACGGGGCGGTGGCGGGCGGCCCAGTAGCCGAGGCCGTGGGCGAGTTCGGTCAGCCGCGGCCCGGTGGCCTCGCCGCCCAGCAGGGTGCGGACGGCGTGGCCCACCCGGATCACCGGGTGGGTCGAGCCGCCGTACAGACCGGGCAGCAGCCGGGGCCACCACTCGGTGAGCACCTCGCGCCAGGGCCGCTCGGCCGTCTCGTGCGTGAAGTGGCCGATCCAGTCGGCGGCGCGGCGCGGATCGCCCAGCGCCGTGCGCCAGTCGGCGCGGGTGACCGGTTCGACCGTGGCCGGGAACTCCTCCAGCTTGTCCGCGTACCGGTCCAGCCAGCGGTGCACGGCGCCCGCCTGCCCGTGCGCGGCGAGCGCCTCGACCGCCATCGGGGCGTGGTTGGTGAGCCGTCCGAGGCGCTCCGGACCCGCCCGGTGCAGCCGCTGCAACGCCTCGTCGAGCATCCCTGTCGCATCCATGGCGAGGACGCTAGACGGGCGGCACCGGGCGGCGTAACGGGCGGAGGTCCTACGCCCCGCGTCCTCCGGTCGCGGTCCTCGCGGCCCTCCCGGGGAGGTCCGCGGTCCCGGGCCGGTCGTAGGCCGCGGGCGCCGGAGGGCGTACGTCCAGATGGAGCACAACGGAGCGGTGCGCGCCCGGGACGGTACCTACGGTGAGGAGCGAGCCGGTCACGCGGACACCCCGTACGGCTCCCCGCTCCCGCGACCCGCGCGGAACCGCTCGCGCCAGGTCCGACCGGGCTGTCTTCCGGCCTCTCCCCTGAAGGGCTCTGCCGTGCACATACCCATACCCTGGCGCCGCCGAGGCGCCGTGCTGTTCACCCTCGGCGCGGTCCTGTGCGGGCCCGCCGCACCGGCCACCGCCCTGTCCTCCGCGGCGGCCTCCCCTCCCCCGGCGGTCCCCGCCGCGTCCCCCTCGTCCCCCGCGGCCCGCGCCGAAGACGGCGGGGCGGCGGCGTCCGTCTCGCCGCTCGCCTGCCGGCTCGGCGAGAAGCTGACGGCGCTGCGGGGCGCGGACCTGGAGACCGCGTTCCTCGCGGGGATCGTCGCGCACGACGAAGTGGCCGTAGACATGGCCCGCCTGGAACTGGACCGCGGCACGGACAGCGCCCTGCGCGCCCGTGCCCAGACCCTGCTCACCGCGCACCAGCGCCAGGTGGAGCAGTTCACCGGCTGGCTGCGGCAGTGGTACGCGATGACACCGGCCCAGGCCCTGGCCAGGCTCTCCCCCGACGTCCGCACGACGCTGGCCGCGCTGGAGCAGGAGGTGCAGCGCCTGCTGTCCGGGCTGCGCGGCACCGGCAAGGGCACCGGCTTCGACCGGGCGTACGCCGACATGATGATCCCGCTCCACACCTCCGGCCTGATCCAGTTCCTGGAGCCGCAGGCCCGCGCCGTGCACGCCGAGCTGCGTTCGGCGGCTGCCACCGGCGCCACCGGCCAGGAGTCGGAGATCGCGGACTTCTCGGCCTGGCTGTCCGGGCACGGCGCGCACGCCGCGACCGTCCCCGGTACCGCCGCGTCCGCCCCGGTGACGCTGCCCAAGGGCGCGGCGGACACCGGAGAGGGCGCCGCCCCCGTGTCCCCCGGGCCCCTCGTCGCCGCCGGGTGCGCCCTGGCCGCCGCGGGCGCGGGCGTCGGCACGCTGCTGCTGCGCCGCCGGCGCCGCGCCGCGCGCGACTGACGGCGCCTCAGGTCCGCCGCCGCGCGCGGCACGGGACGGCGCGGGGCGGCATCCGCCGTCGCGGGACGGCACGGGTCACCGGGGGACGACCGGGCCTTCGCGGGACGGCACGGGCCGTCGCCCGGTCGGACGGTTCGGGCCGTCCGACCGGGCGGCGGCCCTTCTTCGACGGACCGCGCCCGAGCGCGTACGCGGACACGGGCACGGGCGCGGGCACGGGCGCGGGCGCGGACGGGAGCGCGGGCCGGTTCCGGCCGGAGCCCCCGCCCGGCCGGAACCCCGCCGTTGCCCGGCTCCGCCCGCCGCGAGCCCCGGCTGACCTGTTCGGACCGCACGAGCGGACAGGCGCCGCCCCGGCGGTTACGGTGAACCGAGAAGGCGCGCCCGCCGCGCCGAACGGTGGTGGATCCCGCCGTGGTCTCCGGCGCGCCGGAGACCGAACCGCCGTGAGGCCAATGGTTCCTGTCCCGTCCGTCCCGCGTGCGCCCGCACTCCGGAGGAAGACAGCACCATGGCCGACGCTCCCGCACAGACCGCGCCACCCGGGCCGCTCCGCGCCCGCCGGGTGCGGCCCGGCGGTGACCGGCCCCGCCGGTCGGGCCCGGCCCGCTCCCGGCCGCGGATCCCGCTCCTCCGGCGGCGGTCCGCCCGCTGCCCGCAGTTGTCCGCCCGCTCCCGGCGGCGGACCGCCCGGTGGTCCCGGCGGCCACCGGGCGGCGGCACCACCGCGGGACCGGGGATCCCGCCGACGCGGAGGACCCGTGCCATGCCCACACCCCGCGACATCGTCCGGAACCCGGCCCGCGCCCTGGCCGGTCTGCCCGGCCTGGCCGAGGGGGCGACGCTCGCCCTCGGCGGTCCGCCCCTGCCCGAGTCGCTGCTCGCCCGCCTCCTCGGGCCCGGTCCGCGCGGTCTGCACCTCCTGTGCGCCCGTGCCGCGCTGGACTCGCCCCGGGTCCGGCAGCTCCTGGCCGACGGGCGGTTCAGCGGCTGCACGGTCGCCGTCCCGTCCCCCGCCGCGGGCGGCACCGAGCCCACGGCGCCGGTGCCGGTCGAATGGCTCACCGTGCAGGAGATGACGGAGGGCCTG
Organism: Streptomyces sp. PsTaAH-124; assembly: GCF_000373685.1. Lineage (NCBI taxonomy): Bacteria > Bacillati > Actinomycetota > Actinomycetes > Kitasatosporales > Streptomycetaceae > Streptomyces > Streptomyces sp. PsTaAH-124. The sequence goes on from NZ_KB892189.1 coordinate 18,996, forward strand.
CGGGCGGGAGCGGCGGGCGTGGACGACTTCTACTCGCCCGGCGAGGTGCACACCGCCATCCGGACACCCAGCCCGGACCAGGCCCGGGACAAGCCCGCGCATCTGCGCCTGGGTCCGCTGCCCTTCGCGCACAAGGCGTCGCTGCGCTGCGACGTCGCCCTGCTCTACGCGGACGAGGCCGACCTCGCGGGCAATCTGACGGTGACCGGCCCCTTCGCCGAGCTGTCGGCGGCCATGGCGCACGCCGCCGCCTCCGCCACCGTCGCCGAGTGCGCCGTGGTGCGCACCGCCGGCTGCCTGAGCCGGGCCGCGACGACCGTCCCCGGACGGTACGTCACGGCCGTCGTGCCCACGAGCCGTCACCACCGCTTCCCCCGGCGCACCGACGGCCGGACACCGCCCCCGGGAGAGGTGCCGTGACCGCCGCGCCCGGCGGCGCCGCGCGCACGGCGGCCCTGGACGCGCTGTGCCTGGGCCTGCTGACCGCCGCCGTCCGCGACGAGCGGCTCGCCGGGTGGGAGGACCGCTGGGCGCCCGCGCCGGTGCGCGGCGGGCGCGCGGTCCGCGCGTGGCGGGCCGTCGGCGCGGCGGGCTCCGCCCCGGTGGCCTGGACCGTCGTCGCCGTCCGCTGCGCGCTGCCGCCGCACCGGCGCGGACCCGGGGGGCGACTGGCCCCGGCGGCGGTGCTCGCCGCCGCCGGGACCGGCCGACGGCTCCTGAGCCGGGCCGTGGACCGGCCGCGGCCCCCCGCCGAGGAGCGCCGCACCCGCGTCCACGGGGCGAGTTTCCCGTCCCGGCACACCATGACCGCCCTCGTCGCCTGGGCGCTGGCGCTGGAGGACCGCCGCGCGGCGACGGGGATCTGCTGCGCCGTCGCGGCGGCCCGGCTGGCGCTGCGCGCGCACCGGCCCGCCGACGTGCTGGGCGGCTGGCTGTTCGGCCGGACCTGCCTGGCCCTCGCGGACCTCGCCCGCCGCGCTCAGCGGGCGGACCGGGCCCGGCTCCGTACGCGCCGTCCGGGGCCGGGCGCCTGGGGGCCGCCGTGGCGGTGACCCTCTCGCCGTACCTGGTGCAGGCGCTCCAGCCGCTGACGGTGCTGGTCGCCGCTCCCGGGCTGTCCGGGTGGATCGCGAAGGTCGAGGCGCGGCTCCAGGGACGGCGCGGGCCGCGCGTGTCGCAGCCGTACCACGATCTGGTGAAGCTGTTCGGCAAGGAGTCGCTGGCGCCGTACGGGGCGAGCCGGTTCTTCCTGGCCGCCCCGGTCGTGGCGATGTGCTGCTATCTGACGGTGCCGCTGCTCATCCCGGTCCTGACCACGTTCGGGCTGCCGCTGGGCTACGCGGGCGACATCATCGGCGGCAGCTTCCTGCTGGCGCTGGCGAGCTTCTCGGTGGCCGTCGCGGCGGCCGAGAGCGGCAGCCCGTACGCCCAGCTGGGGGCGAGCCGGTCCAAGACGTTCGGGGCGATCACCGAGCCGGTGATGCTCTTCGTGGTGTTCACCGTCGCCATGATCACGGCGACCGACCTGCCGTACGCGCAGGCCGCCGCCGTGCGTTCCTCGGGCGACCAGGTGATCCGCCCGGCGCATCTGCTGGCCTCCGCGGCGCTGTTCCTGGTGATCCTCTACGAGACGGCCCGCATCCCGGTCGAGACGCACACCGGGACCAACGAGTTCGGGATGATCGAGGAGGCGCGCGCCTTCGAGCACTCGGGGCCCCACCTGGCGCTGCTGAAGTGGGGCTCGGCGATGAAGCAGCTGATCCTCTGCACCATCCTCCTCGATGTCTTCCTGGCGCCCTGGGGGCTGTCCTCCACCACCGGCGTGCTCTCGGTGGTCCTGGCGGTCGGCGCCCTGATCGGCAAGACGGCGCTGCTCGGCTGTGTGGTGGCCGTCATCGACAACAGCTTCGCCAAACTGCGCCTCTTCAAGATCAGTGAGTTCGTCGCGGCCGCGTTCCTGCTCGCCGTCCTCGCGGTGTTCACCCTCTATCTGGGAGGCGGCTGATGACTCCCCCGCTCGCCGCCGGCACCGCGCCCACCACCTTCGAGGGCGCCACCAACACCATCGCGGTGCTGCTCCTGCTGACCGAGTTCGCCATGCTGCGGGCCTCCCTGTCCCGCTCCCAGGTGCGTCTGTACGCGGTGCAGTCCTTTCTGGTGTCGGTGCTCGCGGTGATCGTGGCCGCCGCGCGCGACCTGCCCGAGCTGTACGCGCTGGCCGTGGTGTCGCTGCTGCTGAAGGTCGTCGCGGTGCCGTGGCTGATCGGCCGGCTGCTGCGCGACGCCCGGGTGGAGATCGCCGGGTCCGGCGCGATCGGGGTGGCCGCCGCCACCCTGCTGTCGCTCGCGCTCGCCGGGTTCGGGTTCTTCGCGGTCGGCTCGCTCGATCTGCGCAGCCGATTCCTGCCGCCCGCCGCGCTCGGTCTGTCGGTGTCCGTCGTGCTGGTCGCCTTCGTCCTGATGATCGTGCGGCGCGACGTCGTCTCGCAGGCGGTCGGCTTCTACTCGCTGGAGAACGGCGTCTCGCTCGCCTCGCTGGTGGTGGCCGCCGGGATGCCGCTCATCATCGAGGTGGCGTTCCTGTTCGACCTGCTGGTGGCCGTCGTGGTGTTCGGCGTGCTGATGCGCGTGCACCACCACCGCACCGCGTCCCTGTCCACCGAGTCCCTGACCTCGCTCCAGGGCTGAGGGGAGGCGAGGAGAGCCCGTGACCGCCGTACTGACCCTGCTGGCCCTGCTGCCGCTGCTCCCGGCGGCGGCCGCCCTGACGGCGCCCGTGCGCCTGACGCAGTGCCTGACCGTGGCCTCGGGCGCGGCCTGCTTCGTGCTCGCCTGCGCCCTCGTGCCCCGGGGCGGCCGGCCCGCCCTGCACACCGGCATCCTGCGCGCCGACGCCCTGTCGACCGTGTTCGTGCTGGCGACCGCGTTCGTCTACGCCTGCTGCGCCGCGCACAGCGTCGGCTATCTGCGGCACGACGAGCACAGCCGCGACTTCCCCCGCTACGCGCGCCGCTTCTACGTCGGCCTCAACCTGTTCGCCTGGTCGATGCTGTGCGCGCCGCTGGTCGACGGGCTGGCCCTGCTGTGGGTGGCCGTCGAGGTGACCACCGTCGTCTCGGCCCTGCTGGTGGCCGTGGAGAACACCGAGGGCGCCACCGAGGCGGCGTGGAAGTACGTGCTGCTCGCCTCGGCGGGGCTGGGCATCGCGCTGCTCGCCACGATCTTCATGTACTACGCGGGCTCCCGGGTGCTCGGGCAGACCTACGACCTGGGGTTCGCCCCGCTGCTGGAGGCGGCGCCGCGCCTGCCGCACACCGCGGTGCGGCTCTCGTTCGTGCTGGCCGTGCTGGGATTCGGGACCAAGGCGGGGCTGGTGCCGGTGCACACCTGGCTGCCCGACGCGCACGCCGAGGCGCCGAGCACCGTCTCCGCGATGCTCTCCGGCTCCCTGCTCGCCGTCAGCTTCTACGCCGTCCTGCGCTACCACCAGGTGGCCGCGGGCTCGCTCGGCCCGCACTTCCCGCGCACCGTCCTGCTGGTGTTCGGCATCGCCTCGCTGCTGCTGGCCGCCCTGTACGTCCTGGACCAGCACGACATCAAGCGCCTGCTCGCGTACTCCAGCGTCGAGCACATGGGGATCCTCACCGTCGGTGTCGGTTTCGGCGCGCCGATCGCGCTGGCCGGGGTGCTGCTGCACGTCCTGGCGCACGCGGCGGCGAAGGGCAACGCCTTCATGGGCGCGGGTGCGCTGGTGCGCGCGTACCGCACCAAGGAGATCCGCCGGCTGCGCGGCGCCGCCCGGGTGCTGCCCTGGTCGGGTCCGATGTTCCTGGCCACGGTCCTGGCGCTGTCCGCGCTGCCGCCGTCCGGGATCTTCCGCAGCGAGTTCCAGATCGTGGCGGGCGGCCTGGAGTCGGGGCACCACGGGGTGGCGGCGGTGCTCGTGGTCCTGGTGACACTGGCCTTCCTCGGCCTGGCGATCGCCGCCACCCAGGTCGTGCTCACCCCGGCCCCCGCGGACGGCGTGCCGGGAGCCGGGGAGCCGGGCGCGCGCAGTGTGTGGATGGTGGTGCCGGTGGCGGCGGGCCTGGTGGCGCTGGTGGTCCTGGGCGTGCATCCGCCCGACGCGCTGGCCGCGCTGCTGGCCCGGGGCGCGGCGGAACTGGGAGGCGCGTCATGAGCGCACCGGCACCGGCACCGCCACCGGCACCGGACAGCGGCGTGCGGCGGCTGAGCACCGCCGCCTGGGGCCGGGTGCTGCGGAGCACGGCGGCGGGCGAGGGGCGGCCCGGAGCACGGTTCGCGGGCCTGTTCGGCACCGGCGGGGCGGACGGCTCGGTACGGCTGCTCGCCGTGCTGTTCCCGCACACCGGTGCCGAGCCGCTGGTGCTGGAGACGGTCCTGCCGCCGGGGCGCCTGTCGTATCCGTCGCTGAGCCCGTGGCTCCCGGCCGCGTTCTGGTACGAGCGGGCCCTGCACGACCTGTTCGGCGTCGTCCCCGAGGGCCATCCGCGGCTCGACCCGCTGCTGCTGCCGCTCCAGGAACCCGGCCGGACTCCGCTGCCCGGGACCGCGCGCGCCCCGGGCCCGCTCGTGCCCGACGAGGCGGCGCTCCCGCGCGCGGTCATCGGACCGGGCGTGTTCACCATCCCGCACGGCCCGGTCCGCTCCGGTGTCGTGGAGTCCGTCGAGTACCTGGTGGAGACCCCGGGCGAGGACATCCCGCGGGTCCAGATCCGGGTGTTCCACAAGCACCGCGGCGTCTCCAAACGCTTCGAGGGCCGCACCGTCGAGGACGGCGTGGCGGCCGCCGAGCGCGTCGAGGGCGTCGCCTCGGTCGCGCACGCCCTCGCGTTCTGCCACGCCGTCGAGCGGTGCGCCGGTCTCACGGTCCCGTGGGCGGCCCGTCTGGTCCGGGTGCTCTACGCCGAGCTGGAGCGGGTCGCCAACCATCTCGACGTCATGGTCAAACTCACCGACGCCGCCGGACTCGCCGTCGCCACCGCCCGGTTCGCCCTGCACAAGGAACGCGTCCTGCGGCTGACCGGCCGGCTGTGCGGGAGCCGCTTCGGGCGGGGCGCGGTCGTGCCCGGCGGTGTCAGCGGTCTGCCGTGCCTGTCCCCGGCCGCTCTCGACGGCGCGCTCGCCGCACTGCGGGACGCCGTGCGGGCCGACTGGCGTGCCGCCCTGCACACCCCTTCCTTCCTCGACCGGCTGCGCGGCACCGGCCCGCTGCCGCCGGCCGTCGCCCGCGCGCACGGCGCGCTCGGACCGCTCGGCCGGGCCTCGGGAGCAGGCCCCGACGTCCGCTACGAACGCCCGTACGACGCCTATCCGTCCCTGGGGCTCGGCGCGCCGCCCGACTTCGCCGAGGGCGACGTCATGGCCCGCACCCTGGTCCGCGGGGCGGAGCTCACCCGGTCCTTCGAGCTGCTGCACCAGACCAGCGGCGAGCTGCGCGCCCTCGACTGCGACGCGGCCCTGCGCGTCCCGGTCCCGGACGCGCCGAGCGGGTTCGCGGTGGGCTCGGCCGAGGCGCCGCAGGGCGAGACGCTCTACCTGCTGCGGCTGCGGGAGGGCCGGATCAGCCGCTGTGTGCCGCGGTCGGCCTCCTTCCACAACCTCGTGCTGTTCCACGAGGTGTTCGCCGGGGACGTCCTGACCGACTTCCCGTTCATCGAGGCGAGCTTCGGTCTCTCGATCGCGGGGGTGGCGCTGTGACGCCCTGGTTCGTGCGCGGGCTGCGGGAGGGGGTCGTCACCACGCGCTACCCCCGCGGGACCGACCCGTACGAGCGGGACTTCCCCGCCGCCGTGACCGTGCGGCCCACCGCGCCCCGCGTCACCCGCGCCGAGCTGGGCGGGCTCTGTCCGACCGGCGCGCTGGACGCCGCGCCCGACGGCACGCCCCGGCTGGACCGGGGGCGCTGTGTGCTCTGCCGACGCTGTGTCCGGGACCGCCCCGACGTGTTCGCGCCGGCGTCCGGCGCCGCGACGGCCGCCGTCGCGCGAGCGGCGCTCGTGGTGCCCGGGGCCGTGGAGGACGAGGCGGCCGTCGCCGCCCTGCGGGCCCGGCTCGCGGCGCGGACCGCGCGCTTCCGCCGCTCCCTGCACATCCGGCACGTGGACGCCGGTTCCGACGGCAGCGACGAATGGGAGATCGCCGCCCTGGTCAATCCGGTCTACGACATCCACCGGCTGGGCATGTTCCTGACGGCCAGTCCGCGCCACGCCGACGTGCTGATCGTGACCGGGGCGGGCGCCCGGGGCATGGCCGCGCCGCTGCGGCGCACCTACGAGGCGACCGCGCGGCCCGTCGTGGTGATCGCCGCCGGCACCGACGCGTGCAGCGGCGGCATGTGGGCCGGGACCTACGCGACGCACTCGGGCATCGGCGGCCTGCTGGACGTCGACATCTGGGTGCCCGGATCGCCGCCGAGCCCGTTCTCGCTGCTCCAGGCGCTGCTGCTGGCCACCGGCCGGCTCGACGGCGCGGGCCGGAAGCCGCCGGACCGAAAGCCGCCGGTCGGCGAGACGGCGGACGGCGGGACGGCGGAGGGAGGCCGGGGTGAGTGAGCTGATCGCGGCCGGTCTGCTGCTGTTCGCCGCGGCCGCCCTCGTCGACGTCCTGCCGGGGCGGCGGGCACCGTACGCCGTGCCGTATCTGCTGGGCGCGGCGGGCAGCGGCTGCCTGGCCGCGGTGGGCGCCGTCGCTCTGGGCCGCCCGGGGCACGCCCCGCGCCTGGACCTCGGCGACACCCTCGGGTTCGGCGCGGCCGCCCTGCGCGTCGACGCCCTTTCGGGCCTGTTCTGGCTGCTGACCTTCGCCGTCGCCGTCGCCGCCGGTCTCACCGCGGCGGGCTGGGCGTCCGCGCGGCGGCCCGGCCGGGGGCCGGCCGCGTACCACGCCCTGGTGCTCGCCTCCGTGGCCGTGGTGGAGAGCGCGGACAACGTCTTCCTGTTCGTCATGGCCTGGGAGGGCATCACCCTCGGCTTCTATCTGCTGACCGCCGCCGGGCACCGCCGCATCGGTCCGGCCGTGGCGACGTTCGGCTTCGGCAAGGTGTCCGGTGCCGCGCTGCTGCTCGGTCTGCTGACCGGCACCGCCCGCACCGGAGACTTCTCCCTGGCCGGGCTCGCCGAACTGCCCGCGGGCGCCGCGCGTTCGGCCACCTGGGCGCTGCTCGTGCTGGCCTTCGCCGTGAAGACCGGGCTGGCTCCCGTGCAGGTGTGGCTGCCGCGCGGTTACGCCGCCACGCCCGCGGGACTGCGTCCGGTGCTGGCCGGTGTCGCCGTCAACGCGGGCTTCTACGGGCTGTGGCGCACCTTCGCGCTGCTGGGTCCGCCGCCCGCCTGGCTCGCCGTCACCCTGCTCCTGCTGGCCGCGCTGACCGCGTTCCTCGGCATCGCCCACGCGGCCGTGCAGGCCCGGCTGGAGCGGGTCATCGCCTGCTCCAGCATCGAGAACGCGGGCCTGATCTGCACCGGGTACGCCGTCGCGCTCGTCGGCGCGCTCACGGGCAGCGAGCGGCTCACCGCCGCCGGGCTGATCGCCGCCACGCTCCAGACGATCGCGCACGCGGTCGCCAAGACACTGCTCTTCGCCGGGGCCGCGGCCCTCGAAGCGGACGCCGGGACCGGCGACCTCGAACGGCTGCGCGGCACCGCGCGCCGGCTGCCGTGGGCGGCCGGCGGGCTCGCCGCCGGTGCCGTCACCCTCGCCGGGCTGCCGCCCACCGCGGGCTTCGTCTCGGAGTGGTTCCTGCTGGAGAGCCTGATGCAGCAGTTCCGGTACTCCGCCTTCCCCTACGGGCTCGCCCTCGCGGTGGCGGGCGCCCTGATCGCGCTGACCGCGGGTTTCGCCTCGGTCACCTTCGTCCGGATCGTCGGCATGGTCGTCCTCGGCCCCCGGGACGACCGTCCGGCCCGCCGCGCCCCGTGCCGGGCGGACCTGGGGGCCGCGGGGCGCGCGGGCGTCCTGCTGCTGGCCCTGGGCGGCCTGGCCGCCGCCCTGACCCCGCTTCAGCTGCGGGTGCTCGGCGCGGGTCTGGCACCGCTGGTGCCGCGGGAGGTCAGCGCGGGCGCGCTGGTGTCGCCCTGGGTCGTGCAGCCCGTCTTCGCCGGGTTCTCCAGCCTCTCCCCGAGCTGGCTGTGGGTGGTGATGCCGGTGCTGTGCGCGGGCGTCCTGGTGCTGCTGGTGGCGGCCTCGCGCGGCGGGGCCCTGCGGGTGCGGCGGGTCCCGGCGTGGCGTTCGGCGAGCGGCGGTGTGCACGGCGACGACCGGTACACCCCCTTCGGGTACGCCAACCCGACCCGGCGTGTCCTGGGCGCCGTGCTGCGCACCCGGACCCGCGCCGTCCCCGCCGGGGCCGCACCGCCGGGCAGCGGGGAACCACCGGAACCGGGACCGGCGCGACCGGAACCGGGACCGGAGGGTGCCGGGCCGGTGCGCACGGCGGCGACCGGAGGCACCCTCGACTACGCGTCCGACGTGGTGGAGGTCGTCGAGGTGTATCTGTACCAGCCGTTCTACCGTCCGCTGCGCGCGCTGGTGGCCGCGGCCAAACGCCTCCAGTGCGGCCGCCTGGACGCCTATCTGACCTACATGCTGATCGCCCTGGTCGGCGCCCTGGCGCTTGTGGCGGCCCTGTCATGAGCGGCCCGGCGGCGGCCGTGCCCGCGAGCCGTCCTGGTGAAGGAGGAGGCCGATGACCGCGTCACCGTTCCACAGGATCCTCGTCGGCTGGGACGCCTCGCCCGCCGCCCGCGCGGCGCTGGCGGCCGCGGTCGCCCTGGCCGGTGATCGGGGCGGCGTCCTGGTGCGCGCCGTGCTCGTACCGTCCGAGCACACCGAGACCGGCGGTGAGCGCACCCGCGACCTCGGCGCCCAGCGCGCCTGGGCGCAGGAGCGCTTCGACCGGGCGTGGCAGGCGCTGCCGCCCTTCGCCGGGCAGCTCCGCCTGGACTGGGGCACCGGCACGGACATCGCCGCCGACCTCCTCGCGAGCGCCGCCGAGCACGGATGCGACCTGATCGTCCTGGGCCGCCACGGCGCGGACAGCCATCTGCGGGCCCGGCCGCTGGGCGACGTGGTGCGGCGGGTGACCGAGCGGGCCGCCCTGCCCGTGCTCGTGGTCCCCGCCGCGGCGACCCCCGAGGACACCGGGTGAGAACGCCCCCGCACCAGGAACCCACGAGCAGTACGTCAACCGAACGGAGCAACCGCGCATGAGCAGGCACACCCGCCCCGGACTGAAGGTCACCGTCCTCGTGGGCGAGAACGACACCGTGCACCACAAGCCCCTGGCCACCGAGATCGTGCACCGCGCGCACAAGGCGGGCATCGCCGGGGCCAGCGTCTTCCGCGGTGTCGAGGGCTATGGCGCCCACTCCCGCATCCACACCCAACGCATCCTGTCCCTGAGCGAGGACCTGCCCATGGCGGTCGTCTTCGCCGACTCCCCGGAGAAGGTACGGGCGTTCTTGCCGGAGCTCGACGGGATCGTCTCCGAAGGGGCGGCCATCCTGGAGGAATGCGAACTGGTCCGCTTCACCCCGGACGACCGTCCCGGCGCGTAGGCACACCGACAGGACACGCAGGCACTTCGACAAGGACACCGCTCATGCCGATCCGCCGGCTGGTCCTCGATGTGGACATGGCCATCAGCGAGCCGAGCCTCACCCATCTGGCGCAGAAGATCGAGAACGTGCCGGGCGTCCAGGCCGTCAACATCTCCGTGACCGAGATCGACGTCGAGACCATCGGGACCGACGTCACCATCGAGGGCGACGACCTGGACCTGCCGGCCATCCAGCGGGCCATCGAGCACGCCGGTGCCGTCGTGCACAGCACCGACGAGGTGGTCGCGGGCGCCTACACACTCGACCGGACCCCCCGCAAGAGATGACCGTCTCCGTCATGAGGGCCGCCGAGACCGTCCGGCTCCCCCTCGTCCTCGGGATCACCGACGGCCTGCTCAACGCCCTCACCCTCGCCTCCGCCTCCCTCACCGGGTCCGGCACCCCGGTCAGCTGGAGCCTGGCGGTGCGGGTCGGCTGTGCCGCGCTGGTCACCTCCGCCTTCACCGTCATGGTGGCCGACTACGCCGAACGCCGGGCCCATCTCGCGCACATCACCCGGCAGCTCAGCCTCGGCCACGGCCGGAAGATGGCCACCACGCACCTGGGGCGGCTCGCCCTGCTGCGGTCCTGGCGGGCCGCGCTCGTCGCCTGTGCGGCCAGCTTCGCCGGGGCCGCGCTGCCGCTCGCGCTGGGCGCGGTCCTGCCCGGCCCGCCGTGGATCGTCGTGGCCCTCGCCGTCCTCGCCCTGTCCGTCCTCGGCGCCGCACTCGCCCGCCTCCTGACCGCCCGCCCCGTCCTGTGGGCGCTGGCCATGGCGGCGGGCGGCGTCGCGACCACCTGGGTCGGCATCCGGCTGCGCATCGCGTGACCGGCCGGGCCGCGCGCGGGGTCCGCCGGGCCGCGCGGAGGACTTGCGGACGGACCGGGGACGTACGCCACAATGGGAGGGCGTCGCCATGGCGATGGGGCTCGCCACAACCGCAGGACCTCCTGCTGATGGCCTCTACCGGTAACACCCGCACATCATCTGCGAGGAGATCGGCATGAGGATGCCCGACGATGTCCTGCTGCGCTGCTCCGCCGTCGTCTTCCGGGGCGAGTCGGTGCTGCTCGTCCACCGCACCGCGCGGGGCGCGGACGACTGGGTGCTGCCCGGCGGCACCCCCCGCGCGGGCGAGAGCATGGTGGCCTGCGCCCGCCGCGAGACCCGCGAGGAGACCGGCCTCGCGGTGGAACCGGCCCGGGTCGCGTTCGTCCTGGAGGCCGTCGATCCGGACACCGGGCGGCGGACCGTGGACCTGGTGTTCACCGCGGGCCGCGCGCCCGGCCAGACGCCCGCCTCCCGGGAGGAGGGCATGACGGCCGAGTTCGTGGCGTTCCCCCGGCTGCGCGATCTCGACATGAAGCCGCCGCTGGCGGGCCATCTGCCGGGTCTCTTCCACCGGGGCGGGCGCCGGTACGCGCCCTACCTGGGCAACCTGTGGCGCCCGCAGAACGGCACGCGGGTCACCCGCGCCCTGTCGGCGCTGCCCCTGCTCCCCCCGTTCCGCTCCCGGTGACGCCCGGACGGGGCTGAGCGCGCCATGGCCGCGGAGCGGCGGGGCCGTCCGGCGCCGACGGGACGCGCGGACCCGTCCCGCGTACGGCCGCTGCCCGGCGGGGCCGGACTGCGGGTGGTGGCCAACCCGGCCGCGACCGGCGCGGAGCGCGCCCTCGCCGAGCTGCGGAGCCTGCTGCCCCGGGCCCGCCCGGTCACCGTCCGCTCCCCTGACGGCCTGCCCGCCGCCCTGGAGGCGGCCGCCCGGTCGGCGGCCGAGGCGGGCGGGGCGCTGGGGGTGGTCGGCGGTGACGGCTCGGCCAACGCAGCGGCCCGCGCCGCGCTGCGCCACGGCCTCCCGCTCGCCGTCTTCCCCGGCGGCGCGCTCGACCACTTCGCCGGCGCGGCCGGGCTGCGTTCCGTCTCCGTGGCGGCCGCCGCCGTGCAGGAGGGCCGGGGAGCGGCCGTCGATGTGGCCCTGATCGGCACGCCGGGCCCCCACCGGCCGCCCCGGGTGTTCCTGAACACCTTCGCCCTGGGTGCCTACGCCGATCTGGTCCGCTTGCGGGAACTGGTCCGCCGCCGCTGCGGACGGCGGGCCGCCACGGCGCTGGCGCTGCCCCTGGCCAGCGGCACCGCCCGGCCCTTCACGCTGCGCCTGGACGGCACGCCACGCCGCCTCTGGCTCCTCTTCGCGGGAAACGGCGTGTACCGGCAGCACTCCCTGCACGCCCTGCCGACGCGCGAGCGGCTGTCGGACGGCCTGCTCGACGTGCGGCTGCTCGACGCGGACGCCGGGCAGCGGCACGGCCGGCTGGTGGCCCTGCTGGCCGAGGCGGTCGACGCACCGCACGCGCTCGTCCTTCCCAAACAGCACGTCGTGCCCCGGCTGTGGCTGGCCGGGCTGCGCGGTCTGACCTACGCCTACGACGGCGAGACGGCCACCGCTCCCGACACGCTGACCCTGACGGCGGCGCCCGCCGCCCTGCTGCTGTACCGCCCGGTGCCCGCGGAGTGACCGTGGGGCCGGGCGGCGCGGGCCCGGAGCGGGGCTATGCCCCGGTCGCCTCGTGCACCCCGACACCGATCAGCACGGCGGCGGCGACGGCGGGCGACCAGGCGCCGACGACCCTGGCGGCCACCCCGGTCCCCAGTCTGTTGCCGAGCCAGATCATCGCGTAGCCCCAGAACGTGACGGCCGCGGCGACGCCCCACAGCGGGACCGCCGCCGAGACCGTGGCCCCGAAGCCGTTGGCGACATTGGTGAACGACAGGCCGACGCCGAGCAGCAGGCCCTGGCGCGGGCCGGGGGGTGCGGACACCGGCGGCGCGGTGCGGTGGGCGCGGCGGGGCCGTACGTACATCTGGTACAGGTAGAGGAGCGCCACCGACACGAGCACCCCGCACGCGACCAGGCCGGCGACGGCCGGTGGCACCCGGCGGGAGACGAGGTCTCCGCCGTACGCGCCCAGCAGGACACTGCCGAGGCCGACCGTGTTGACGAGCGCGTTGATCCGGTGCGGGAACCTGATCCCGGCGACGCCGTAGGCGAGGCCCACTCCCCAGTTGTCGAAGTTGGCCGCCAGGCCGATCAGATCGGCCGTGACCGCGGTGCGCAGCCAGTCCATGGGCGTCCCGTTCCGCGCTCGTCGAGGTGTGCCGCGCCCACCGGAGCCGTCGGCCGCTCGCCGAAGACGCGCGCGTACAGATCGGCGCCGTGGGCGGTGGGTTCGGGCGGGCCCTCGACCAGCCGGTGGGTGCGGCGGCCGTCGGGGGTGCGCTCGGCGCGCAGGAACACGGTGCGGGGGCCGTCCGGGCGGTGTGTGTACAGGCCGTGGGACAGCTCGTAGAGGTGGGTGACGCACACCGCCTTCACCCCCGCCTCGGTCAGGGCGCCAAGGATCTGCCGGTTGATCTCCGCGCCCTCCCGCTCGTCGGTGGCGGCGAACGACTCGTTGAACAGGACGAGGCCGCGCGCGGTGAGGCGGTCGGCGATGCCGCTCATCCGTGCCAGCTCCTCGTCCAGTTTGCCGCTGACCAGGTCCGGGTCCTCCTCCCGCCGGAAGTGGGTGAACACCTGGTCGCGCGGGTCGGCGGCGAAGGAGACGGCGGCGGCGAACATGCCGCTCTGCGCCATGAGATGGGCCAGTCCCACGGCGCGCAGGAAGGTGGACTTGCCGCCCTCGTTGGCCCCCGTGACCACCAGCAGCCGGGCCCCGTCCGCGGCCACGTCGCTGCCGACGACGGGGCCGGGGCCGCGCAGCGCGAGGCACACGTCGTACAGGCCGCGGCAGGTGAGGACCGGTGTGCCCGGGGGCGCGGGATCGGGGCGGCACACCGGTGCGCCCCGGGCGGCGAGCGCCGCGCGCAGGTTGAGGCAGCCGGTGCAGAAGCCCAGTTCGCGGCGGAGCGCGGTGAAGAAGGCCAGGATGTGGTCGCAGGAGCGGGCCAGCGCGTCGGCGGCGAGGTCGAGGCCGCGCCCGCGCAGCTCGCCGAGCGCCCTGGCCCCGGCTTCGTCGCGTTCGGGCAGGTGGTACGTGTACGCCGGGGGTCCGGAGGAGGTGAACAGGTCGCGCCAGCCGCGCTTGTGCGGCGGTTCGCGCAGCACGTACCCCGCGCCCCGGCAGCCGCGGGTCGGCCGGGCGCTGACCAGGACACCGCCGCGGAAGCGCAGCCGCTCGGCGTGGCCGCGCAGCCGGGTGAGGCAGTCGTCGTCGAGTTCGGCGGCCAGCATGGCGAAGAACCGGCGGAACCCGGCGGAGCGGAACTCCCCGGCATGCGTGTCGGCCAGGTGCCGCAGCCGCTGGAGGAGTCCGAGGAACAGCGCGAGGACGTCCAGCGAGCGGGCGAGGGACGCCTCCGGGGAGCGTACGAAGCTGCCGAGGACGCGCTTCTCGCGGGCCAGGGCCTCGGTGGCCAGGGCGTACAGCTCGCGGACCGTCTCCGGCTGCCGCAGGCAGTCGGCCAGGACGTCCTGCCGGTAGCGGATCTCCTCGGGGTCGGTGAGCGGGGACATCATGACCCGGCGGGCGCATTCGTACAGGAAGGCGTCGCCGTCGGCCATCGCCGCGTACAGCGTCCCGAGGTCCAGGTCCCGCGTCAGGTCGTCCTCCTGCGGGCCGGGCGCGGTGTCCCAGGCCGGGTCGCGGTCGCGGTGCAGGAGCCGCGCCCTCACGGCCGGATCCTGGCGCGCAGGCGGTCGTGGGTGAGGCCGTGGCGTTCGGCGACGGCGACGGCGTGGGAGAGGCCGTCGGCGGGGCCGCGTGCGATGCGGAAGGTACGCACGGCCGGGTCGGCGGGGTCGACGGCGGCGACCATGCTCACGGTGGCCTCGCCCAGCCTGGACAGTTCGTCGACGAAGGTGACGCAGACGCCGATCAGGCCGCGGTCGATGAACTGCCGGAGGGTGCGGGTGCCGAGCAGCACGGCGTCGTCGAGCGTGGTGGAGGTGAACACCTCGTTGAGGACGACGACGCCGCCCGGTGCCGCCCGCTCCAGGACGGCGTGCACGCGGAGGAGGTCGTCGTACAGCTTTCCGCCCGGGTCGTCGAGGCGCTCGCCGTGCTCGAAGTGGGTGAACAGCCCGTCGCACAGCAGGAGCCGGGCCCGCCGCGCGGGGACCGGGCAGCCGAGCGCGGCCAGTCGGTGCAGCTGCCCGAACGCACGGGCGAACGTCGTCTTGCCGCCCTGGTTCGGCCCCGACACGACGAGGAACCGCTCCGGGCCGCTCAGCCGGAAGTCGTTGAGCACCACCCGGGTCCCCTCCCGGACGAGCTTGTCCGCGAGCACGAGGTCGAACACCCCCTCCGCGCCGAGCTCCCGGTCGCCCTTCGCGCCCGCCGCCACCTCGGGCAGGCAGAACGGCAGCCCGGCCCGCTCCAGCGGCGCGGTGAACGCCCGGTAGGCCAGATAGAACTGGATCTCGCGCTCGAAGGCCGTGATCCCCGGGTCGAGGAAGTCCGCGTGCCGCTCGCGGAACCGCTCCAGTTCCGCGAAGACGTCCGGGTACAGCAGGGCGACCCGGTCCAGGACGGCTTCCTCGACATGGTTCATCACCTCGTCCGAGCGGAAGCGGGACCGGTGGTCCTTCGTCTCCCCCTGCCGGAACCGCTCGAAGTCGGCGAGGACCTCGGCGCCGTAGTCCCCCTGCCCCTCGTAGGCGCTCACCCTGACCCGTCCGGGGGTGATGAGCAGGCAGTAGTGGACGTCGTCCAGCTGTTCCTGGAGGCGGCGCGCGTCGCGGGCGAGCGCGGTGAAGGCGGCGGAGGCGACATAGGAAGCGGCGTACGCGGCGATCGCCCGCAGGGCCGGGGAGCGCGGTGCGGCGCGGGCCAGGTCCCGCGCGAGCCCCGTGCACGCCGCGGTGTAGGCGTGGACCGCCTCCAGGGACCAGTCCGCCGCCTGGTAGCGGTGGCGCATCGCACCGGCGCGCCGGAGCCGGTCCCGCACCTCGCGCATCCGCTCGCCGAAGCCGTCGATCCGGTCGGCGAGAGCGGGCAGCTCCGCCAGGTCCCGGAAGACGGCCTGCCGGTGGCCGACCGTGCAAAGGTCCCCCGGCCGCGCCCGGAAGAACGGCGCGAGGCCGTAGGCGGGACGGCACAGTTCGAGCGCGTCGACGAGCTGGTCCAGGTTCAGGTCGCGGAAGCAGTCCGGCTCGGGCGGCGCCGTGCCGGGCCGGGCGGCGCCCTCGGGGAACAGCACGCTCGGTGTGCGCGGGGCTCCCGGGTCGGTCTGGTCGGGAGCGGCGCGGTCGGCGGCCATGGTCCTGCCTTCCTCCGGTGCGCGGGCGCACCCGGGACGGACGGCAGGAACCATCGGCCTGGTCGGCGGTTCGGCCTCCGGCGCACCGGGGGCCACGGCGGGATCCACCGCCGCTCGGCGCGCGGACCGCGCCGGGGACAACGTCTGCTTCCCACTGTTTCCCGCTGCGCGCGCGGCAAACCCTGCCGTCGGCGGTGCCCGCCGCGGGGGTTCGATCCTCACGGACCGTTCAAACCTGCCTACGGAACGCTATACATTCGGACGGGTGCCGAGAGGAGCGCGATGAAACGGGATCCACGGCAGCCTGGGGCGCCGCACACGGAGCACGAGCCGGACGCGGGGGCGGCCCGGCTGCGGCTGCTGGCCGAGGCGAGCCGGGCGCTGGCCTCGGGCCTGGACGCGGAGGAGGCGCTGCGCCGCCTGGCCCGGCTGGTCGTGCCGCATCTGGCGGACGCCTGTGTGGTCGACGTGGCCGAGGGCGAGCGGCTACGGCGGCTCGCCATCACGGACCGGGAGCCGGAGCGGTCGCTGCGGGTCCTGCCCGGTGGACTGCTGCCCGGTCCGGACGACTCGTCCGCCGCCCTGGCGAAGGTGCTGCGCGGCGCGGGGCCGGTCGTCGTCTCCGACTTCGGGCTGCCCGACCCCGCCGACCCGCTCCAGTCCGCCCAGTGGGCGCTGTACCGCATGCTGGATGCCGGGACCGCGCTGATCGTGCCCATGCTGGTGCGCCGCCAGGTGCTCGGCGCGCTGACGTTCGTGCGGCGTGCGCCGGGTGCCGTGTTCGACGAGCAGGAGCAGGCGCTGGCGGCGGATCTGGGGCACCGGGCGGGGCTGGCCCTTGACAACGCCCGGCTGTACGCGCTCCAGCAGTACACCGCCGAGCAGCTCCAGCTCTCGCTGCTGCCCGACCTGACCGGTCTGGCCCGCCTCCAGCTCGCCGCCCGCTACGTGGCCGCCCGCGAACGCGCCGAGGTCGGCGGGGACTGGTACGACGCCTTCCCGCTNCCCGACGGCTCGGCGGTGCTCGCCATCGGCGACGTCGTCGGCCACGACCTGGCCGCCGCCGTCCGCATGGGCCAGCTGCGCAACATGCTCCGCGCCCTCGCCTACGACAGCGGCGACGACCCCGCCGGAGTGATGAGCCGCCT
>NZ_KB892190.1:0-29060 GCF_000373685.1 Streptomyces sp. PsTaAH-124
CCACGGTGTTGGTGTACGTCGTCTCCTCCCGGCACTGGCGGGCCGCCCGCCAGGCCCGCGAGGCCCGCGACCACGAGCTGGCGCTCGCCCGGCTCGACAGCGCCACCACCGTGGCGACCGCCGTCGTCGACCGCGACGCCAAGGCGCAGGCCCTGGCGTACGGCCTCACGCTCGCCGCCGCCGTCGAGCACCGCGTCCAGCTCGACCCGACCACGTACGATCCGGCCGCCCTCACCAAGGCCGGCCTGCCCGAACTCACCACCCAGGCGTGAGGATGGCCAGGCGCAACGAAGGGGGCACGATGAGCCAACAGCAGCACCGCGACGAGCACCAGGAGCGCGACAGGGTGACGTTCGGTCCCGACTGGACCGTCACTCCGCGCGTGGCCGCAGGCGTCCTAGGCGTCGATCTCGGGTACGTGCACCGGCTCATCGAGACTGGCGTCCTGCGCGTGCAGTACGAGGGCAGGGTTCGGCTCGTCGAGATGGACAGCCTTCTCGCCTACCGTCGCGGTCGGCTCCTTTCTCAGCGCCTGGTCACTCGCCCCGCCGACACCGACAAGGAGCTCAACCAGCGTGACGACTGACCCGCGAACGACCAGCGCAGACCCCGCGCCTCCCACCCCGTGGCAGGCGTACGAGGCCGCCCTCGACGCCGCCGGATATGGCGCCGCGGCCCGCGCTCGGTACATCCGCGCCGCCGCCGACCCCGAGTACGCCGAGTGCGAATGGGACAACATGGTCATCCCGGCCGCCGAAGCCGCCGGCGCTATCCCGAAACCGCCGCCCTACGAGCAGACCGTCGAGGAACAGGTACGTGAGTGGTGCAACCGTGCCGCGTACCGGCAGTTCGAGCTCAACCATCCTGGGGCAGCGCCGTGGGACCTCGTCCGACAGGACATTGACATGATCGCGGCCGAGACCGAGCGGCTCGTCGCTGAACGAGGCGGGGAACTGGCCGCTTTCCTCCAGGCCACCCCCCGGGCCGGGATCCCGGCCAGCGGGTACGACAGCCGCGTGTTCGCCCTGTTGAACCAGGAGTCGACCGTCGTTGAGGAGGCCGAGAAGTGATCCGCGTGATCACCGGCACCACGCACCGGTACTACGAGGGCAAGGTCAAGGAGGCCCAGGGCGACGTTGCCATGTGGAAGGACCAGGCCAAGAACTACCAGCAGCAGCGCGACCAGGAGCGTGAGCGGACCGCGCAGCTCATGGCCGAGCTGCGCGAGCTCCAGGCCCAGCTCGACGGCCAGCAGGCCGAGTTCTCCCGCCAGCTCCATGAGGCGAGCGAGCCCGTCACGGAGATGCTCACCGACCTGATCCACCGCGCGGAACACCCCGTCACCGGCGCCGACTTCCGCAAGGAACTGGCCCTGCGCGTACTGGAGACGTGGCAGGAGCGGCTGACCCCGGAGGACCACAACAGCCCTATGGGCCTGATCCTGCGAGTCATCACGGACACCCGGAAGTCCGGCGAGGTCCTCGGCGACGAGGCGCCGGCCCCGGCCCCGGCCGAGGAGCCTGGCACCCTGCCCCAGGCCGACCCCAAGCTCGTCGGCCAGGTCATGGACGCCGCCCTGATGAAGGGCACGGAGCCGTTCCCCGGCATCGGCTGAGCCCTTCCCAACCCGACACACCCACGAGAGAGACCTGATGACCGAAACCCTTGAGACCATCCGCTACACCGCCGATGTGGTCTGCCTGCGCGGCGACGACGTCCTCCTGATCCGGCGCGGCTGGCCGCCGCACGAGGGCGAGCTGGCCCTGCCCGGCGGGCACGTCGACCCCGGAGAGACCTCCCGCACCGCCGCCGCGCGGGAGCTGCTGGAGGAGACCGGCGTCCGCGTCGCCGCCGAGGACCTCGGCCTGATCGGCGTCTACGACCGCCCGGACCGCGACCCCCGCGGCCGGTACGTGAGCGTCGCCTACGCCGTCACCGTAGCCGAGGGCACCGTCGCCCAGGCCGGAGACGACGCGGCCGCCGTGCAGTGGGTCCCCCTGACCGAGCCGGAGGCCATGGCGTTCGACCACGCCGAGATCGTCACCGACGCCCGCCACCACCAGCCCGACGCCGCGCGACGCTGAGCCCACGCCGAAGCGCCCGCCCCCAGGGAGACCCGGGGACGGGCGCTTCGGCGTGCAGGAGGTCAGGAGCCGTCCGAGGAGGGCGGTTTCATAGCCGCCCGGATGCGGTGCTCGGTCCGGGCGAGGTACTGCAGGAGATCCCGCAGTACCTCCTCCGCAGCCGCAGAATCGTGCTGCAGGGCCGTGGCGAGGAGCCCTCCCCCTATGCCGTCGTACACCGCCTGCTGATCCTTGAGAAAGCCGTGCAGGGACTCGACCGCACGGGTCCCGTCGTTCTCGACGATCTCCGCGTCCTCGATGCCGTCCTTCCCGGAGCTCCCCCGCCGGGCCGACGGAACCGCCGGCGCCTCGGTGATGACGAAGCCCCGGGCCTCGGCCGCTCGTCGCAGGGCCGCCGCCGTCCGCTTCCTGCCGGATGCGGCGACGTCCGCGACGACCAGCTCGGCCTTGGTCTTCCCGTCGCCCTGGCCGTCGTCCTCGGCGGCCGGCTCCATCAGAGGAGCCAGCACCTTGGCCTGCGACGGGTTGAAGGGTTTGTCAGAAATTTCTGACAGTGGGGCGATGGCCAGGAGCCGGGCGGAGTCGTCGATCAGCTCGTACACATGTCCGCGCGACAGGTGCAGCCGGGCATCTGCATACGCCTCCAACGAGGTGAACTCCGGATCTTCCTTGTAGAGGTCCTCCCCGACCAGGACCCGCAGGGCGACGCCCGTCTCGACCGTCCACCGCAGCTTGGACCAGGCGACGCTCTTGGACCGGGTAACCTCGGCCGCCATCAGTGCGGCCTCGACCGCCTTGAGGCGTTCCTTACGGTCGACCGGCAGTGACGCCGGATCGAGCGGTTCGGCGTTGTACGGGCCGCGCTTCACCAGGTCGTTGATGAACGAATCGTCGTCGTCCCAGCCGTCGTCCTCCTCGGTGTCCGGGCCACTCAGAGCGCTGCCGACGTTGACCACGTTCACGCCGCCTTCGGGGCGAACATGACGCCGGCGAACTGGTCCATGTCGCGCGAGGCGTTGTCCCTCGGCGCGTACACCCGGGTCGGCTGGTACTCGCCGACCGCCTCGACGACCTTCACCGACCGGCGCAGGGGGGCGAGCACGGCGTGAGGGTAGTCCTTGGCGATCTGGTGCATGGTGGCCTGCATGACCTTGGTCCGGTCCCACTCGTTGAGGACGACCGCCCGCAGTTCGAGCTTGGGGTTCACGGTGTCCCGCACAGTCGTCCAAGAGTTGTGCAGGTCGCTGACGCCGAGCATGTCGAAGCGCCCGGCCTGCGTCGGGACGATCAGGTCGTCAGCCGCCGAGAGCGCCGAAACGGTGATGATGCCGAGCGTGGGGCCGCAGTCGATGATGTCAACATCGAACCTGCGGTCGACCGCGATCTCCCGCCCGATGGCGCCCTCCCTGCCGGGCAAAGTGTTCTCCGACTCGACCCGGCCGAGCTTGGAGCCGCCGGGCACGATCCACAGGCCCCGGTACCGCGTGGGGTACGTGGCATCGGCCAGGGTGCACTTCCGGAAGAAGACGTGAGCCAGGCTCATCCGCTTCTTGGGCTCCAGCCCCTCGGGGTACTGCGGGAGCAGCCACTCCGGCAGGGAGGCCCGCTGGGGGTCTGCGCCGATGACACGGACCGTCAGGCCCCGGGCGACGAGAGCCGCAGCCAGTTCGACCGTGGTGGTCGTCTTGCCGGCGCCGCCCTTCTGGTTGGCCACGGCGATGATCCGTGGCAGGACGAGGGGGCGGAACGTGGCGGGAACGAGCAGCTGGGGCTGCATCTTGTTCGCCGCGACCGTCGTGTCCCACTCCGTGACGACGTCCAGGAAAGCGAGATCGTCAGACAGCCGTGGGAGCGGTACGGTCTGAGCTTGTGTGATTGACATAACCCGCACGGTAGCGGGCACACACGCACGCGCGGCCCGACTCCACCAGGAGCGGGCCGCGCGTCGTAGGGGGCAGAGGATCAACGTGCAGGTGGGAGCGCACGCCGGGCGCGAGGTCGTCGAGTCGCAGGAGGACCCGAACGGGTACGCGTGCCGGTCAGCTCGTCGGCCCGCTCGACCGTCACGGTCGGCGCCCCGGCGAGCTGCACGTCCAGGACGACGCGGAGCCCGCCGCCCCGGTGCGAGAGCTTGGTCGGCTCGCTAGCCTGCAGGGCCGTGCACGCGTTGAGCAGCGGGAGCAGCACCGCCAGGACCTCCTCCCCGCGCTGCTTGTCGTCGGTCATCACCCGGAGCTGCACCATCAGTTCGTCCCCTCGTTCGTTCCGCCGGCCTCAACGGCCCGCGAGTCCAGGTATCCGGTGATCCGGTCACTCTCGTAGTGCATCAGCGAGGCCAGGAGCGGCCCCGCCCACAGTCCGAGAGTGAGGGCAAGCTCCCGTGTGTCCTCCACCTCCTGATCCGGCCGAACGTAGCCCTGGTAGGGCACGGCCAGCTGCGCAACCCGCACCGCGTCGTTCCCTCGAAGACCCGGGCCGACGTCCTCCGCGACGACCGACAGCAGGGTCATCGCCGTGGGGCCGGCCGGGTGCGCGTGCCGTTGGCTCCGGCACACCTGGTCACCGAAGTCGTTCAGCCACTGGTCGAGCTTCCCCTTGTTCTCGCCGAGGGCCTGGAACCTGTACGCGATCAGGTCGACGGCCAGCCACTCGACCGTCAGCAGCCCGTTCTCGCGCAGCGTTCCGGCTGCCTTCCAGGTCTCCAGCCTTTCCGTCAGGTCGCGGTACACCGACCAGTTGGGAGGAGCCTGCTCCCGGCTCCCAGCCGCAGAGTGGGCCGCTTCGTCCAACGCGATCGTCCTGATCAGCGAAAGGGCGACGACCCCCGGACGCGGTTCGACGGTGGTCTCAGACATGCGTCTCCATCTCCAGTTCCTCTGTGTACGCGGCTGCTCGCCGCCCCATCTGCCGGAGGCAGTCGAGGACCGCACGGCAGTCCCCCGCCGCCCTGTGGCCGCCGTTGAGCGGCTGCCAGCGGTTGTTGCCGTGGTACTCGGACCAGTCGCCCACCCAGTCCGAGAACGGGATCATCACGTCCTCGAAGTGCATGGCGTCGAGCCAGGCCGTCGCCTGCTTCGCCGCCTCGGCGGCCGCCCGCTCCCGGACGTCTTCCGGCACCGTGCCCGTGCGCACCGTCTCCTCGGCCGCTTCCCGCGCAGCGCGGTCGAGGTAGTGCAGCGTCAGCTCGTGCCGGAGCCGGCCGACGTCGTACCACTGGTTGTAGATCAAACACCGCTTGCCGTCGAGCAGCCCGGTGAGCTTCACCAGGACGTCCGAGAAGGTGGGTGCCCCGACGAGGGCCTCGGTCGTGATCCCGTGGATGGCCGCCGCGTCGCCCGGCACGGGCACCCCCGGGTCCAGGAGGGTGTCGAGGAGGATCTCCCCGCGTGCGTTCAGCACGGCCAGCTCGACGATCCGCGCGTCTTCGCCGAGTCCCGTCGTTTCGGCGTCGAGGACCAGGACGTCGGGGTCGACGAGCGCGGCCGCGGCCCACCGACACCGTTCCTCTGCCGCCCGCGCCTCGGCCTCCCGGCACTCCCGGGCCTCCCGCTCGTACCGGGCCTGGTTCTCCGCCTGGCGCCGCGCCTGCTCGACGTCGTACGTCTTCTGGCACGGAGGACACCGCCGCGCCCAGCCGGGCCTGCACCCAGCGTCCGGCAGGCTCGGGCGGTCCGGACGCAGCGCCCAGGGCTGCTCCCTCAGCCAGGCCCGCGCCGCCTTCTTGGATCCGAGCCTCTTCGTGCAGCCGTCGCCGGCGCACACCGTCACCTCGATGAGCCACGCCTCGACCCGGGCACGCTTCTCCTCCAGCTGCTGCTTACGGCAGCTGGGGCAGCGCCGATGCCCCTTCGGGTACGGCCGCTCCCGGACCGTGTTGCACCCCCTGCACGTTCGCGTGAACAGCCGATCCTGTGCCTTCCGCGCCCGCTCCCGGCACACCGAGCACGGCCCGCGCAGGATCACCTTGCGGACCTTGCCGCACTCCGGGCAGGTGCGCCGGGCCGTCATCCTGGCCTTGGTCGACGACGGCAGCGGCCGCATCTTCACCGCGGCCGCCGGGTCGTGCAGCGGCACGTCGCCGTAGTCGCGGGTGCTGACGTACGCCAGGGGGGCCTTGTCCTGCTCGGCCGTCACGTTCAGTCGGTCTGCGGCCAGTTGGGTCCTGGTCCGCAGGTAGGGCGGCGCCTGGCCCCAGCTGTAGACGGGGACGCCGGCCTTGTGACTCAAGGGCTTGCCTTTGGCGACCCGGGCCGGGTCCGCCTCGGTCCGGCTGGACGGGATCCGTTCTGTCGCCGTCGCCGTGGTGGTGCTCACTCATGCCTCCCGAAAGAGCGTCGAGGGAATTAAAACCGTAGCAGCTATAAACCCCATTCCGCTATCGCTCAAACATTCTCCAAGAACCAGCCAGAGGCGAAATTTGGCCGCTATCACTCGTGTGCACGTTGACGCGCTTACACTTAATGGATCTCCATTAATTTCCTTGTGGATCTTCACTCGTCTGCCGCATCGGAGGCGCCGCCGGTCCGTACCGGGCCAGGGCCTCCCGGACGATCCTCGGCACCGGGTACAGCCGCGCCGCGAGCTCGTCGCGCTGCTCCCTCTGTGCCTCGGTCAGCACGAGGCCGGCGCCGACCAGGCCGCGCGCTTCCAGCTCCTGCATGGGTGCCTCCGACACTCGCCAAGCCGCCGTACGCAGGCGCGTGACCAGCTCTGACGGGAGGCTGTAGTTCCGCTGGGACATGGAGACGCCCAGGCTCGGACCGGGCCAGCGGCCCGACAGCGCGAGCTGCTCGGCCTCGGCCTCGGTCAGTGACTCCCAGGGGCCGGCCAGGTCCGGCTCGGCCAGGCGCTGCTCGACCGCCTGGCCGACGACCGTCTCCAGACTGGGCCACTCTGTGGGCCGCATCCGGGCCACGATGATCCGGGCCTGTTTCCGAGTGTTTCCCTGGCTTACCAGCGCGTTCACGGTAGCCACTTGCTCCAGTGTCTGCTGTTTTTTCAGTAGGTCCAATTGGCTCGCCTGGTACGCGTAGATCATCACCGTGATCCGAGTCTTCTGCATAGGGATATCTTAATGGAGATCCATTCATCAGCGGCGCGATGCCCGATTTTTCCCCTGGCTCGGCCCAGTGGAGCGGCGCACGGGGTCGGTAGCTCCTCGGCCCCGGGGGCCTGCGGTGCCCCGCCGGGACAGCCGGTCGACGTCGGCGGCCGCAGGTCCGCCGTGGCTTTGCACAGGGGAAGCGTGGTTGCGACCGGGGAGTGGTCGCTAGAGGCCATGCAGCTGCTCGGCCGGGTGCGGGAGCGTCGAGGCTGGCTTTCGTGGGCTGAGGTCGAATCAGGTGGTTGGCGTCCTGCGCGTTGTCGTCTGCGGCGCGGCCGCCGTGGTGGTGTGCCGCTGGCGCGGCCCGTCACCAGGAGCACGACGGGCATGGAGAAGCCCCCGGCCGGGTCGACCGGGGGCTTCCGTTCGCCCGCGCCATGGGGGGAGCGACGGGCGGTCCGTGGGGTCGCTCAGGTCGAGGTCGCGGCGGGGCGAGCGGTGTTGAGGCGATCGAGGCGTTCGTACAGCGCGCGGACCATGCGGGCCCGCTGCTGCACGCAGTGCACCGTGCCGAGCCGGGGGGACGACAGCCGCCGGTCGGCCTCCCGCAGGACGACCTCGGCCAGCTCCCGGACTTCGTCGGGAACGGTCGGGTCGGCTGAGAGCCGGCGGACGTCTGCGGCGACGGCCCGGCCGTGCCCGGTGAGCTGGAGGGCGATCTGCTGGCAGTCGTCCGGCGCCACGTCGGTCATGTCCTCCCAGCCCAGCACCTGCTTGACCAGCGCCATGTGCGGCTCACGGTCGAGGGGGACCTCCGCGCCGAGCAGACCGTCCGGGTCGTACAGCACGGTGTACCCGCTCATGACACGGCCGCCGGGGCGACCACGGGCCTGTCGACCGTGGTCAGCGCGTCGTACAGCGCCCGGGGGTCGACCCGGGCGGACATCAGGCCGAGGTGCGGGTCGCGTTCCTGGTCCCGCCACAGGGTCGGGACGTCGCGCGCCGGGCAGCTCAGCCAGTGCGCGGCGAACGAGCCCTCGGTGCCCGGCGCCGGCACCAGGAGCCACGAGCCGAGGGAGAGCACCCGGACCCCGGGCACGTCCTCCCACAGGTGCGCCCAGCCGTCCTCCACCACCACGATCAGCTCCTGGCGGGAGTGGTCAGCGAGCACCGAGTGTCCGTCCTCGACCGGCACGCCCAGCTCGTCGAGCGCCGCGAGGCCGCGCTGCAGGGGCGAGATCACGACCGCGTCCCGGCCGCCGCCGCACGCGACGAACCGGGTCGAGCCGGTACTAGCTCCCCGGAGGTGGGCGAGGGTGTTGTCGTCAGGTACGTGCAGCGCCGCCCACGTTGGGGTGACGGGAGTCTGGGACTTGGCCATATCCGGACGGTAAGGGCGGTATACCGGGGTTAGACCACACGATGTGTGTGGGTCGTGCTTCACATCCGGGGAAGCCCATGGACTCCTTCCAGTTCGGCCACCGAGTCAACTACTGGCGCACCCGCCGGCGCATGTCCCGCCAGGAGTTCGCCTACCTCATGGGCAAGAGCCTGCGATGGGTCGAGGAGCTAGAGGGCGGGCGCCGCCAGGCCGACCCGCAGCTGTCCGTGATGAGGCTCGCCGCGTTACGTCTCGGCATCCCGCTGGAGCGGCTGATCGCCGACGTCCTCGACACCGAGTGCGTCGAGGAGAGCGAGATCGACGCCGTACGCCGCGCCCTGCACCGGCACGACGTCATCACGGGCGCGAGCGACGACTCGTCCGACGAGCCGCTTCCCGTCGAGCAGCTGCAGCGCTCCCTCACCTACGCCAGGACCGGCTTCCAGGCCGGGCACTTCGCCCAGCTGGGCAGCGCGATCCCCGCCCTGCTCGTGGACGCGACCCGGGCCGCGCAGCACCACCGCGGCGACGACCAGCTCACCGCGTACGAGCTGCTCTCCCTCAGCTTGGAGTTGACCGAGGCCGCCGCGATCAAGTGGGGCGACACCGAGCTGGCGCTCATCGCCGGGCACCGGGCGGTCGCCGCCGCCGAGCGCAGCGAGAACCCCGTCATCATGGCCAGCGCGGCCCGGCACCTCGGCGACGCGATGACCAACCACGGCCAGGCCGACGCCGCCGCCCAGTTCGTGCTCGCCTCGGCCCAGCGCCTGCAGGACGAGCTCCTGCGCACCGGGCCGGAGGGGTTCAGCGTGCTGGGGATGCTCTACCTCAAGGCCGCCATGGCGGCCGCGGCCGCCGCCGAGGCCGACGACGACAACCCCGAGGCCCACGCCCGCCGGGTGCCCGAGCACCTCGACCAGGCCGACGAGCATGCCGACCGCCTCGGCCGCGACGACAATCTCCTGTGGACGTCGTTCGGGCCGACCAACGTCAAGTGCTACCGGGTCGCCGCCCACGTCCAGCTCAGCGAAGGCGCCGACGCCGTCGCGGCCGCCGCCGACATCCAGGCCCCCGCGTTCGCCAGCCTTCCCAAGGAGCGCCGGGCGCATCTGCTCGCCGACCGCGCCCTCGGCGAACTGCAGGCCGGGGAGCGGGAGACCGCCGTCGACACCCTGCTCGCCGCTGAGGAGCTGGCCCCAGAAGAGGTCCAGTGCCGACCCCGCACGAAGACCACGGTCGAGAACCTGCGCCTGCTCGGGGCCGGGTCTGCCGAGGGCCGGTTGCGCTTGCTCGCTGATCGCTGTGGACTGCCCCGGTGACGACCCGAACCCTGTACCTGATCTCGTGCGCGGCACCGCCCGCGCGACGCCTCCACATCCCCATCCACGCTGCCCAGCAGGCCGGTTGGGACGTCTGCACCATCCTGACGCCGTCCGCGTACCGGTGGGCGAGCGAGGACGCCGAGGGGGAGGTCGAGGCGCTCGAAGCCCTCACCGGCCACCCGGTCCGCCACCAGTACAAGCTCCCCAGCCAGGACGACGTCCTGCCCGAGCCGGACGCGCTGCTCGTCGCCCCGCTCACCGCGAACACGCTGAACAAGTGGGCCGCGGGCATCAGCGACACCCTCGCGCTCGGCCTGATCACCGAGGGGATCGGACTGCACCTGCCCATCGTGGCGCTGCCGCACTGGAACGACGCCCAGCACGCACACCCCGCCGTCGCCCGGAGCGTCGAGACCCTGCGCGCCGCCGGCGTCACCGTGCTGCTCGGCGACGAGGGGTTCGTCCCGCACCGCCCACGGCACGGGAACCTCGACGCCTACCCGTGGCAGACCGCCATCGACGCACTGCCCCTAGCCGCCTGACCTGCCCGGACAACCGTCTCCCACGGGAGACACCCGACCCAAAAACTCCATGCACATGGGGGAAAACTCAGGGAAGACGCGGGCTCCGCCCACAAGGGAACCACCCCGCTCACGGAGTCCCGTACGGCAGGCGCCGCCGAGGTCGAGGACCACCCGCCGAAGTCGACAGACCCGGCCCCAGACCAGCGGATACGGTGCGTAGGTGCAGATCAACGGGGTGCAAGATCGACCGGGAACCGCGCTGCTACTGGCGGCCGCGCCCACCGGCAAGGGCAAGCTGATCGAGGCGGGCAGCGTGATTCCCGTGCTCGCCGCCGTTCCGCCGGCCGCGCTCGCGGGCACCGCGGCCGCCACGCTCATCGAGCTGGCGGGCCCCGTCGACCCGCAGGCCGTCCTCACCCGCGTACGGGGCGCCGCCGCGACCGAGGGCCCGCTCACCGTCGTGCTCGTCGGCCAGCTGCAGCTCGACCGCCGACAGCAGGGCGTGCACCTGGCGCTCGCCCGCACCACGCCCTCGACGATCCGGTACACCGCGCTCCCGTGGGCCTGGCTCGTCTCGGAGCTCCGGCAGCGCCGCCCGGACATGACTACCCTCTACGTCGACCTGGTCGCCGACGCCGAGGTCTGGCAGCTGCTCGACGAGGAGCCGCTCGACCTCCCCAACGGAGCCCGGACGTACGGGGTCATCGCCCCGCCGCCCGGCCGCCGGCACATCGCCCACCCCGCCTACACCCACGCCCTGGCCCAGATCCTGCGCACCGGCCAGCGTTCCGCGCCCGACCATCTGCACCACGAGGTCCTGCGCCGCGCGGCCGCCGTCGAGGGCGCGCTCGTCATCGGCCCCGAGCGGCCCGTGGCCCCGGTGAACACCCAGCTCCCGCCCGCGCGCCCGGCCCCCGAGGCCCCGGCGCCCCTCCCGGTCGCCGTGCCGTCGCCGGCCCCGGTGGCGCCCGTCGCCCAGGCCCCGGCGCCCGTCCCGGCTCCGGCCGCCGTACCGCAGCAGCTCCCGCCGCCCCCGCCGAGGACGCAGCGCACCGTCTCACCGGTCTACCAGCCGAGCGACGCCGTGGTGCCCGTCGAAGCCGACCCGCATGAGCGGATCGTCGCCCTGTCCCAGGCTAGCCGCCACCAGGAGGCCGCCTCGATGGCGGCTGCCGCCGAACAGCGCGCCGTCGCCCAGTTCGGAGCCGACACGTTCGCCGCCGTCCACTGGGTCGAGGTCCGCGCCCATCTCGCCTCGGTCGCCCACGATCCCGGCCAGTCCTGCGTGTTGTGGCTGCAGGCCGCCCAGACCCGGCTCGACACGCTGCAGCAGGCCCCCGACGCCCACGACGTCGAGGGCGCCGTCGACCGCGCCCACCACCAGTGGGACCGCATCCGCGACGCCGCCCAGGCCCGCGCCCTGGCCCCGCAGCTCGTCGCCCTGCGCCGCCGGGTCCCCGGCCGTCAACGCGCCGCCCTCGACGCCGTCCAAAAGAAGGTCGAGCGGCTCAACAGCCTGCCTTCCTGACGGGGGAACACCCCCCTGAGCAGGACGTGCGTCTGATGGGGCCTCGGGAAGTTCGCGACCAGCAGACAGGAAAAAGCGAACGACACGCCCCTGATGTTGAATCAAGTCTCCCACTTCCGGCTATGATCATCGACATGGCTGGAGCACGCGGACGTCCTCACCCCAAGTCGACGGCATTCCCCGCCGACAAGTCGGTGCGAGCTGCCGTCGTTCTGCAGCCTGGCGAGCCCGTACGGCGCATGTACGAGGAACTGGTCGTCCTGATGGGCGTATCCGGCGCCGAGGTGCTCCGCGAGGCGCTCGTCGAGCTACACAAGCAGAAAGTGCCGGGCGACCGGCTCCAGGAGGCCAGCTAGGCCCCCAGACAAGCAGAAGGCCCCGGCCGCGGCCGAGGCACTCAACGCTCGTCGTGGGACTCGCACCTCAGATCCCCATCTTCGGTCTGAGTCCCAGTTCTACCTATATCACCCAAAATCGCCGGATTACCCATCCGGCACCGGCTGACTCCCAATCAGCCACCCCCCAACCCTGGGACCGAGCGAGCGCCAACTCGATCGGCTCCCGAGAAAAGGAGGCCACCTAAACCCTCAAAAGACCAGGTCAAGGCCGGTTTCCGGCCCTAGTTGCTCCAGGCCCTCCGCAGGTGGGTCCCGTTTTTGTTGCTTTGTAGACCCCAAAAGGTGGTGCCCTCATCGTAGCGGACAGCTGCGGTGTCAGCCCAGTGCGCCCGAGTACCGGTGTGTCCACCAGCTCGGCCGTACCCGGCGTGTCGCGTGCGGATGCAGAACCCCAGGACGGCCCTGTGCTCGTCCTGCGCGCCCCCGTACTCCGACTCCGCACCTGGTACCGGATCGCTGAGATTGCGCGGTACCGCGGAACGCTGCCCGAGACCAAGTTCCGCCTGGCGAAGTTCCTAAACTGCCAGCGCCTCGACCCCATGACGGGCCGCGTCGAGGGCCTCTACGGCACGGCACAGGTAGACGGGGGAATCACCCTGTCCGAGCGCTATGCGTACGTGCACGGCCTCGGCACGGACCGGTTCTGGGACGACCTGAAGGGCCTGATGACCACCGGATTCGCGGAGCAGGTCCAGAAGCCGGCGCCCGGCCGCCGTGCGGTGTACGCGCTGTGCCTGCGCGCCGATGCTATCCCCTCCGGCCTGCCCGAGGACCTCATGGAGGAGCTGCGTGTCTGGGACCTCCCCGAGGCCGAGGACGAGTTCGAGGACGCCGCGTTCGGCCGCCTGTCGTCTCGGCCGGCCCCCGCCGTCGAGCCGTTCGTCGTACGTGGCGAGAACCCCGAGACCCAGCAGCTCATCACCGAGCTGGCCGCCGCTCCCCGTTGGGAGCACCCGGCCGACAGCCCGGCCGCCGCCGTCGCCCAGGCGATCCGGACGCAGTGGCAGCGAGCCACGCGCACCGTCGCTCCCTGGCCCGGCTGGGAGCCTGCAGAGGCCCCGCAGGCCCTGGCGGCCCCCGCCGTGGCGAAGCCGACCCCGGACCGCCGCTGCATCGCGGTCGCCGACCGCGACCGGGCCGCCGAGATGGCCGTCCGAGTCCACCGCCTAATGGTGCTTGGGGCTAATGGCAAAGCGTCTCCTCTATACGCGAGGGGGTTCTCACAACTAGAAGGTTTTTCATCTACAGGTAGTAGTGGGCTGATCCCGGTGAAAGGGATGGAAGATACGAAAACGACGCCTTCGGCGGCAACTGGAAAGACTGGCCAGGCGTTCGGAGACGACCTCAGCGCCGTTGCCAGGAAGGTCGTGCGCCGCGTGTGGCACTCGTGGAGGGTCCAACTCGGCCGTGGAGTGGTGTTCTTGCCTTCCGGCACCCCGGAGGAGCTCAGCCGCTCGATCACGGGCGATGCGTGGAACGACCTGCACCACACCGTCGAGGTCGCCCTGCGCCGGTCGACCGAGTACGAGCTCGTTGAGCTGCTCACCAGCAACATCGTCCGGCGGAACGAGTGGGGCGAGGTCGTCTGGCGTGCCGAGAACCTCGGTCGCCTGGCCGCCTGGCGCCTGTGGCGGCTCATCAGGTCCCGGAAGGACGCCCACGGCTACGGCGGTGGCCACCGCGAAGTCAGGCCCGCCGCCCATGTCGAGCGGTGGGACAGCATGACCCCGGCCGAGCTGGAGCGTCGCCGTGCCCGCGCCAACGCCGTCGTCCAGGCCCCGCCGGACCTCGACCGCATGGAGGACCTGCGGGAGCAGGAGCGCCGCCGTGAGGCCGCCCGCCTGGCTGCCGAGGCCGAGTTGACCGCCCAGGCGAAGCAGGCCGCCGAGGAGGCCGCGCGTCACCAGCTCGCCAGGCGGTGGGCCCTCGACCGGTTCGTAGAGCAGAGTCCGACCCGGCGATGGGCCGCCCGGGAGCCCGAGGAGGTCCACGAGGCACAGATGGCAGCGCGCCGCGCCCTCGATCTTCCACGCATCCGCTCATCCTCGGAGACGGGCTGGCAGGCGGCCGTCGCTCGTGCCCGCGCAGAGAAACGCGCCGCACGCAAGGCCCGTGGCCACGAGTGATCCCCAAAGCTCCTGGTAGCGCGCGGGGCCCGACCATGACTTGCGGTCGGGCCCCGCGCGCTACTTTGAGCAGAGGTATCCGTGTCGGAGGAGGGGGCCTCATGAGCCTGAAGGCCAAGTTCTATTGCCTGATCGCGATCATCGTGATCGGCGTGTTGATCGGAATGAACCATCCGCAACCCGGCCATCCCTAGCGGGTGCTGTCCCCCCGGTGGTCCTGAACGGGCACGTCCTGCCGGGGCGGTCGGGGGGACGAGGGGCGGGTCGAGTGCGCGGCGATGCCGCTGCTGGCGCCGACAGAAGGGGACGCCGAGGTCGGGCTGCTGGCGGCCGGTGCGCGGGACGCCGAGTCGCGAGCAGCATGGGTGTTGATGCCCTGGGTGATGCCGGTCACGGGCCGGGTCACCACGGCCGTGGCCTGGCGGCTGGCCGGATCGTAGGAGTCGCGCCGGGCCGCCACGATCTCGTCGCCCATCCCCGGAATGAGCCGGAAAAGCATGGCGGAGGCGATGATCGAGATCATGATGATGGAGAGACCCGACACGATCGCGCCGACCCCACTGGACGGACCTCCCTGGGTCAGGGCGCTCGCCAGCCGCAGCACGATCGCCACGATGGGTTTGACGAGGATGATCGCGGACATGATCCCCGCCCACTTCCGCACCCGCCCCCAAAGGTCCTTGTCGATCAGCCCCGAGTAGACGACCGTCCCGAGTGCCGCACCGACGTACAGCAGCGCCTCCCTGATCACCAGCTCGAACCAGATGACGCCCGCGGCCAGGATCGACACTGCGGACAGCAGGATCTTGACCATGGGGCCGCCCTCAGCGCTCTTGGTCAGGGCGTCGCTGAACGACTGGAAGAAGGCCGGGTTGGCGCTCCCCCCGGCGATGGCATCCGTGATGCCGTCCACCGCGGTCACCACGGTGTAGAGGATCAGTGGGGTGAACGCGGACGCCAGGACCGTGAGCCACAGCAGTCCGATGGCCTCCCCGAATGCTCTAGGCGCCGGCACACCCCGGACCACGCGCTTGATCACGGCCCACAGCCAGATCAGCAGCACCAGGAACGTTGCCGCGGCGAAGACGATGGCGTACGTCTGCAGGAACTTCGGGTTGGTGAAATCGACCGTAGCCGTCGCAGTCACCGCGTTCGACAGCTGCGTGACGACCCAGGCAGCCGCCTCCGCGATCCCATCGGCCAAGGAGGACAGGGGGTCCATGGACGATGTCGGGTTGGTGAAGGAGTCTCCGAAGCTCGACATGCAGTGTTCCTTGGCTGTGCCCTTCACGTCCTTGCACTGCTCAGCCTTGTTCTTCTGCTCCTGGCCGCGCTGGCAGTATTTGTGGGCGTCACCGTGGATGAGTGTGCACGGGTCGGAGGACGGCGACGAACTTGGGCTCGTCGCCGCAGTGGTCGGCGGTGGTGACGGATCGGCGCTCGCCGGCCCCGCTACGACGAGCAGCGCGACCAGGGCGACGACGAGGGCGCTCCAGAGACGACGAGCGGACACATCAATCAACCCCCAGGTGGACGTCAGGAATTAGAGCTTCCCACGTCACTGGTGCAGGTGACACCGCCCTGGCTAGGCCGGGGCGCCGCCCGATACGGTCGTGGCGCCAGGGACCTGATACGGGGGGAGCGCGGAGGATGGCCACCAGCCGTCAGCACCAAATCATATGGAGGGAACTGGGGCCTGGGGGCCGACGACCAGCAGGCCGTCGAGCCGGGCGCCGGGTCGCGGGTATGGGAGTCGTCGTCGTGCTGGTCGGCGCGCTGGCCGGAGCCGTGAATGGCTGGCCTGATAACAGCAGTAGCAGCTCGCCGGCCGACGACGACAAACCCCGCGCGACCACCGACCTGTCCTCCCACAGCCAGCAGGGCGCGGTACGCGCAGCCGTAGCGATGGCGACCCGGTACGGCAGTGACGAGATGTACCGCCCTGCTGACCGGCACCAGCTGCTGCGGGACACCACAGAGCAGAGCCGTGTCCCGGACCTGCTCCGGGCTACCGACGATCAGTACGGGCCCTTCAGCCAGCGGCTGGGGCTGGACTCCGAAGGGCATCCTCCGGCCGGAGCGCGCCTTACCTCCGTCTCCGTACCGGCCGGGACGAAGGTGCGGTCCTACACCGGCCGGATCGCCGAGATAGACGTCTGGTATTCCTCGCTCTTCGGCCTCACGGGTCCGGGCCTTCCTGAGCAGATCCCGGTCGAATCGGGATGGGGCACTATGACCCTGTACCTGCAATGGACGGCCGACGGTTGGCGGGCCATCGAGTACAAACAGACGTCCGGCCCCACGCCAGGGACGGCGCCCGCAGCGCAGTTCGACCAGGTACCCCAGCCGTAGCGTTCCACGTAGGCAACAGGCAACACGTTGTGGACAGAGGGAAGTTGGCCCGATCGTGGAGGCATGCGCCAGTTGCAAATCGTGAGCTTCGGCTACGGGCACAACAAGCCCCGGCCGACCTGCGCCCTGATGTTCGATGCCCGCCACCTCACCGACCCGTACCTCGACCCCGCCCTGCGCGACCTCGATGCCCGCGACCCCCGCGTGCAGCGAGCCGTCATGCGCACCCCCGGCGCCCAGGCCCTGGTCGCCGCGATGGTCACCGCCGGGTACCAGCTGCTCGCCCAGGCCACCGAGGACCAGACCCTGACCATCGCGGTCGGGTGCGGGGGAGGCCGGCACCGAGCGCCTGTTCTTGCGACCAGGGCAGCCGCCCAGATGGACCATCTCGATCACCTCCGGGTCCGGGCCGTCCACCGCGACCTCGACGAGGAGCTGCTGCCCGCCGGCGCGGGCAACGCCGCGGCGTAGGGGAGACTGACCGGGCGCCCCGGCGGCGCGAGCCGTGTCCGGCCGATGCTGCCCGCCGCCGGGGCCGCCCCCATATAGAGCGGCCGCCCGGCGCCCGCCCGGACGAGCCGACGAAGGAGCGCCCAGCATCATGACCCTGCGGATCTATCAACTCGTCCGTGACCGCCTCGACGATCAGCGCGACGAGCAGCACCCGCCCGCCGTTCCCGCAGCCCCCGACTGTCGTTGACCAGGACGTGAACCCTCTACCCGCCACCGCCGCGCCGGGTGTCGCTGAGCGCGCCGAGGTGCTGGCCGACGCCGCGTGCGAGCTGTACGACGCCGCCAGTTCCCCTGGGAGCTGGAGCGCGGCCGCCGTCGAGGACGCGGTCGAGGCGATGGAGACCACCGCGCTCGCCCTGGCCGCCGCGCACCCCGACGCCGCCACGGCGATGCGCGCCATCGGGCAGCAGCTGGCCCAGCTCCGCGAACGCCTCGGCCTCCCGCCCGGCGAGCACCCGCCCGCCGGCCCCGACGAGGACGAGCACCAGGAGCAGCCCGTCGAACCACCGACCCCGATCCGGCGCCCCCGCCAGCGGCGCGGCCTCGGCCCCGGGTACCAGGGCCTGCGGATTCCGCCGGGCCGCACCGCGTCCGGGCGGTAGACGAGTAGCGTCGATACCAGCGACGAGGAGGTCACCGTGACCGCACAGCCCGACCACCAGGCCGACCGGCCCGGCTTCACCCCGCCCATGGGCACGCTCGCCGAGCTGCGCGAGGCACTGTCGACGTGGGGGTTCCCCGGCGACCGCCAGCGGTTCGAGGAAGAGCTCGACGCCGCCGACCTCGACGACCTCACGAAGGTGCGCGAGCTCACCCAGGCGTACCGGCACCGGGTCCTGCTCCGCTACGACCCGCAGGGCATGGCCGCGCTCGCCCGCTCGACCGACGACGTCGAGGACGAGCTCCGGCAGAAGCTGACGGAGGCCGGCGCCCGGTGACCCACGCCTTCTACTCCGACGCGGCCGACAAGGTCCGCGCCGAGCTCAGCCGCTCCGAGCAGGCCGCCGTCGAGTCCGTGCGCCGAGCGCTCGAAGACGACCCGGAGCCCGAACACGCCCGCGGCCTCCCGGACGCCGACCCCCGCTCGGAGTCGTACGTCGTCGAGCTGCTGCCCGAGCAGACCGGCGGCCGCGGGATCAGCGTCGTGTACCGCTACTCGCAGGACCTCGACGCCGCGCTCGTCCTGTGGCTGATCGCCGGACCGTAGGTCGCATCGGACGCGACCCGCGCGGCACGAGTGAGGAACATCGGTACAGCCGTTCACGCTGAGAAGGATCATGAAGCCCGTCACCGAACACGGTGGCGGGCTTCTTCGTGTCCCGTGCTGGACTCCGGATAAGCTCACTTGTCCGGAGTCCAGAAAGCCGCATGACGGGCACTCAGGGGAGACCATGACGAACGCGGATCAGTCGGTCACGACGAGCACCACGGACCGCCAGGCCGTCATCCCGCCGCCCGGCCGGTTCGACGCCGAGACCGAGGCCCGGCTCGACGGCATCGACCGCGACGCGACCAAGCACGTCGAGGACAACCGTCCGGAGAAGACCCGCAACGGGTACGCCGCCGACTGGCGCGCGTGGGAAGCGTTCTGCCGGGAGACCAGCCTCCCGCCCCTGGCCGTCCGGTCCGGCACGCTCGTTCTGTTCACGGAGTGGTGCTGGATTCAGCCCGGCTACAAGGCTGGCCTGTTCATGGCGCCCTCGACCATCGACCGCCGTCTGGCCGGAGTCGTCGTCACCGGCCGCCGCCAGCACCGGCTGCAGCTGGCGGTCGACGTCGCCGAGGAGGCCCGCGCCCTGTTGAAGGCGAAGGTCAAGGCGATGGAGAAGGCGGGCGAGCAGCGCGGCCGCGGGCCCGCCCCGGCCCTGCTCGTGCGGCACATGGAGAAGATCGCGGCGACCCTGCCGGACAACCTGTCCGGCGTGCGCGACCTGTCCCTGATGACGATGGACTTCGCCATCGCCGGGCGCGAGCACGAGGTCGGATGGCTCCGGGAACGGCACATCACCGAGGACCCCGAGGGGCGCGGCCTGATCGTGGACGTGCGGATCAGCAAGAACTTCCCGCGCGTGGTCCAGGTCCCGTACGGCTCCCGTGCCCACCTCTGCCCGGTACGGTCCTGGCGCCGCTGGCGCGAGGCGTCCGGGATCGGCGCCGACCCGGACGGGTTCGCCTACCGCCGCCTGCACTCCCGCTACCACACCGTCATGGAGGCCGGCCTCGACGCGGAGTCCGTGGGCGACGTCATCACCCGGCTTGGCGAGCGCGCCGGCCTCGACATCCGGCCCACCGGGCACAGCCCGCGCCGCGGACTGGTCACCGAGTCCTCCCGCGCGGGCAACCCCGACGCCGTGGCGGAGAAGCAGGGCGGATGGGCCAAGGGCTCCAAGGTCATGCGGACGTACCGCGAGGACGACGACGGGTTCGCCGAGAACGCCCTGCACGGCGTGCTGTAGCCGAGCTACCTGCGCAGGCCCGCATGGGCAGTTGGGCAGGTTGTCCCTCCCCGTCCGCCCTCGGTCGAGGAGGACCCCGGCACCCCCGGGCCGAGGCGCCGAAGACCGTCTTCGGCGATAGCTTGCTCCGCTCGCGGAAGCTCCCCTTCCGTACCAACTTGCTCCCGCTGGGCTTCCGGTTTCGGGCCCTCATTTGAGGTCGGATATTTAGAACTTCCCCAGGTCAGACCTAGTGACTGTTACCGCGCCGAGCGGCGCCGAGGTGACCGTCGAGCACGCCCTGCGGTCCGTCTGTGGGGCGCCTGAGCTCCGTAATCCTCCGTGGCCTGCAGCGTGCGCGGCTGCGGGTGATTCGGGGTGTGAAAGACGGGCTAGCGGCGGAGGGAGGGGGGGTCGGTGGCGGACCGGTCACCGTCTGCCCGGCCGGAGTTGGGCGGGCCGCCGTGCTCCCGCCGTCGCGCATGACGGGCGCGTGAGGAGACCGCACCGCCGGCCGTGGTCGAGGGGGAGCACCTGCTGCCGCGATGCGGTCGCGGCCGGTGTGGTCGCTCCGCGTCGGTGCGGGCGCGTCGTGGCCGAGGAGCGTGTCGTCACCGGGGGGCTGGCACCGGGGGGCAGCCCCCGCCCCAAGGCCGTCGTGGCGACCACGGTCGTGGCCCGGGTGATCTTCCACCCCCCCTAATCCATTGCATTTCATTGCATCACAGTTATGCATTGTATTGACGAAATGCAATGCAATGCATTAGGCTGGGGGGACCGTGAAGGCGACGAGGAGGACGAGATGACCGAACGGCCGGCCGCGTACGACACCGCCCCGGACCTGTACGAGGAGCACCAGGAGCTCGTGCGGACGATGGCCCAGCTCCCGATCCGCGAGCGGCTCGTGCGCCGGGCCGCGCTCGCTGACCGCAGCACGCTCGACGTGCCCGAGGCGGACGGCAAGGCGAGCCAGGACGTCCGCAGCGCCGCGCTCAAGCTGGCCACCCACGACCAGGCCCACGGCACGGCCGCCGGCCCCGTGCCGCCGCAGGCACTCAGCCCGCACTCCCCCGCCGCCGACCTGCGCGCGTACGTCCGCCAGGAGTACGCCGCCTGGCGCGACCCGCAGCCCGCCGTCTGGCTCGTCGCCCGCGGCACCGACCCCGGCGCCATCCCGGCCGTGGACGAGGCGGTCGCCCGTGCGTACGCCGAGGCGAAGTACCGCGAGGATGAGCACCCCGACGACGTCGCCGACGCCGTCCTCACCTGGGAGGGCGACGACGAGGGCACCGGCTACGCCGAGCTGCTCGACCGTGGCCAGGACACCGGTTGGCACGTTTACCCGGAGTACGTCGTCCGCCGCAGCGATCTCCCCACCGCCGACTAGGAGCACCGAAGATGACCGAGCAGCAGACCGAGCAGACCGCCGTCGATGAGTGCGCGTTCCCCGACTGCCACCGCCCGCGGGTGCCGAAGGACCCCACGGTGCGCGGGCAGGCTCCGAAGTACTGCGACGACCCGGACCACAACGCGATGACCGCGTACCGGGCGAAGCGCCGGGGCGCCGCCGGCCCTGCGGCCGCCGCCCAGGCCGCCGAGGAGGACACCGACCGACCGGTGACCGGCGCAGCCACCACCGCCATGCTCGTGCGCGAGTCCGTCCTCACCGCCGTCAAGGACCTGACGAACGAACTCCCCCGGTACGTCGAGCTCATGGAGCGGGTCGCCGACCCGGAGGCCGCCGAGGCCCAGGTCGCCGCCGCCGAGACCCGGGCGGACGCCGCCATCGCCGCCGCCCAGGAGGAGCTCGTCACCGAGCGCGGCCGCCGCGAGACCGCCGAGCGCCGGGCGAAGAACGCCGGGCAAGCCAAGGCCGATGCCGAGGAAGCGGCGGACGAGGCGATGCGCGAACTGGAGGACGCGAAGGCCAGGTTCGAGGCCGAGGTCGCCCGCAGCCAGAAGGAGGCGGACGGCGCCGTCGCCGAGGCCGAGCGGCAGAAGGAGGAGCAGGTCGCCAAGGCCGCCGCCGACGCCGCGGCGAAGGTCGCCGCGGTCGAGGAGCGCACCGCCCAGGAGGTCGCGGCTGCCGAGGAGAAGGCCGGGAAGGCCACGGTCGAGGCCGACCGCCGGGTGAAGGAGATGGAGAAGACCGTCGAGCGGGAGCAGGCCAGCGCCCGCGACGTGAAGGCCAAGGCCCTGGCGGACGTCGAGGCCGCCAACGGCCGTGTGGTCGAGGCGAACGGCAAGGTCGAGGACGCCCAGCGGGCCGCCCGCCAGGCCGCCACCGACGCGCAAGCCAAGGTCGACGCCGCCCAGTCCGTGGTCGACGAGCTGCGGGCCGAGGCCGCCCGGCTCCGCGAGGACGCCAAGACCGCCGGCGGCCGCATCACCGCGCTGGAGACGAAGACCGGCGAGCTGTACGACGAGGTCCGCACCCAGGAGAACCGCGCCCGCGACGCCGAGGATGAGCTCCGCGAGGCCCGCCGCCAGCTGCAGGAGCTGCAGAACCGGAAGCAGTAGGTAGGAACCGGTCAACCGTCAGGAATGCGACCATTGGGAGGGTAACGATGTTGTTCAACCGGAAGAAGACCCAGGAGGCCGCACTGCTCACGGCGCTGCGTGAGGCCGCGCTACGTGCCATCTGGCGGCTGGAACAGGAGAACGGCCCCGGCGACATCAACCCTCACACCACCTCCGTGAGCGCCTACTCTCTCGCGTCCATGCTGACGTTTTCCGCCGACGCCTCCAAGATCAACGTGGGCAATGTCATCGCCCGCGTTGCTCACATGATCTACGCGGGCAAGCCGACGCGCCGTGACAGTCGACTCGCGTGGACGGTGTGGGAGTTGGAGCGGCTGGGCCTAGCCGAGGCCGCACAGCAGCTTACGGAGTTGGTCCGAACTCACGGCGGCACCCGCGCGAGGTAGCCCCCGTTACGGTGGGGCCCGCTGTCCACCATCGAAGATGAGCACCAGGACCACGAGGAGGAGCTGGAGATGACGACGGAGCAGGCGCCGCCGGTGCCGTGGGCTGCCCTGGCGACGGACGCCGCGACCGTCGAGCGCTACCGGGCCAAGGTCTACGACCGCGGCCCGGACCGGTGCGCGTACTTCCTCGGCGCGATCAGCAGCTCCGGGCACGGCAAGCTGCGGGCCGGGTCGAGGAAGGCCGGCACCTCCCGCGTGGTCACCGCCCATGTCCTCGGCTACGTGATCGCCCACGGCGCCGCCGCCCTCCCCGAGGGACACGTCGTCCGCCACACCTGCGACGAGTCGAGCTGTCAGCTGGCCGCCCATTGGGTGGCCGGCGAACGGCTCGACAACATCCGCGACTACTACGCGAGGTCACACCGGGCCGGGCACGCGCTCAGCGACGTACGCGGCCCGGACGGACGGGCCGTCGCCATCCGCGACGCGATCCTCACCGCCCAGGCGACCGGCGCCGACGTCGAGGCCGCCATCGCCGCCGCGATTGCAGCGGGTAACCCCAGCGGCGCCGTCCAGGACGCCCTCTTCTGACCCCAGCCCGGTAACAGTTGGCAGCCGCCCGCCGATGATCAAACCCCATGCACATGGGGAAAGGAGGCCCGTATGGCCGACACGAAGACCGACCCCGGCCGCGAGGGCACCCGCCTGATCGCCGCGCTGGAGAAGTGCTGGACGCAGATCCAGAAGCACCACCCCGACCTCCCGCCCGTCCTGTTCATCACCGGAACCGGAATCCCACGCCGTCAGACCGAGAAGCCGCGGAAGTCGACCGACGCACCCAAGCGCCGGCACTACGTCACCCGCGGGCATCACTGGGCCGACCGGTGGGCCGTGGCCGAGGAGGAGCAGCGCCTGGCGGAGCTGTTCGTCGCGGGCGAGACCGTCCGCGACGGAGGGGAGGAGGTCCTCAAGACCCTGTTGCACGAGGCCGCCCACGCGCTCGCCCATGTTCGAAAGATCACCGACGTCTCCCGGGGTGACCCCCGCTGGCACCGCAAGGAGTTCGCGCAGCTGGCACGGGAGACCGGACTGGAGCCTCCCCGGAAGTCGGAGAAACCGTTGGGTTTCTCCAACTGCACCCTCACCGACAAGACCCGCAAGAAGTACGCGGCCGTCATCCGGCAGATCGACGGGGCCGCCCTCCCCGGCCTCGGCGGAGACGACCAGGAGGGCACCGAGGAGGAGGACCCGACCGCGCCGGAGACCCCCGGCTCGACGAACGGCAAGCGGGTCAAGGTGACGTGCGGATGCCAGCCGGACCCGCGGGCGTTCCCCGTGACCCCGAAGGTCCTGGCGGAGGGGCCGATCATCTGCGGACTGTGCGGCGAGCCGTTCACCCTCCCCGCCGACGAGGACCAGGACGACGCCGCCGACGCCGGGCCGGACGCCGAACCGGAACCCGACTCCCCCGCCGTCGAGCCCGCCGCCGCACTCCCTCAACCCCGCCCGGCCGAGGCCGACGAGCCCGGGGATTCCCCCATGCACATGGGGCGTTGACCTGCCCGCCGGGGCCCGCCGCGTGCGCGGCCCCGGGCGTGTGTGGGGCCGCGCGCTTCCCCA
The DNA here is from genome assembly GCF_000373685.1 of Streptomyces sp. PsTaAH-124. NCBI lineage: Bacteria > Bacillati > Actinomycetota > Actinomycetes > Kitasatosporales > Streptomycetaceae > Streptomyces > Streptomyces sp. PsTaAH-124. The sequence goes on from NZ_KB892190.1 coordinate 24,255, forward strand.
TGTGTATGGGGCACAGCACGGCGCCGGCGCGCGAAGCGCGCGGCGGAATCGGCCGCCGCGAAAATCACTCGTGGTAACAGTCGAGGGCCGCCTCCGCGTCCGGGGTCGGCCCTCATGTCGTCTCTGGCGAGCGTACAGGGCCTGCACAGGCCCGTCGAGCACCTGTCCTTGCGAGAGGCGCTCCGCCGCCTCTCGCGCTCTCCAGGCCCCGCTTCACAGCACCGGCCGGACCCTTCCGCACCTCACCCCACAGCACCCGCACGCCGCCTCTCATCAGCATCTCCCGACCTCCCTTCCCTTACCGATCAACCCCTCTCCAACTCCCTCTCTGCCCTACTGCTACAATCCCTACTACATAACACACCTAGGCATTCTTAATTTGTCGGTGTCGCTGCCGCTCTTGATCGCGTATCCTCATGCTCGTGCTACGCATCACGAGGATCTCTGGCGGAGAGGCAGGGCTGAACTACCTGCTCTCTGGCTCGGGTTGTCAGGGCGAGCACCAGGCCAGCGTCGAGCCGGGCCTCGACGGCCCGGAGGGCTACTACGCCAAGGGCACGGAACACGGTGCTCCGCTTGCCGTGTGGATCGGCGAAGGCGTCACCGAGTGGGGCGTCGAGGAAGGCGCGACTGCTACCGAGCGTGACATCCGGGCGATCTTCGGGAAGCACGCGCACCCCGAGGAGTACCGGGTCGCGGTGTCCGCCGCGAAGGCGTACATCGACGAGAACGGCATCACCGGCACGGCCGCGCAGAAGGTCATGCAGGAGGCCGAGGCGTCCGCCCGCCGGGGCCGGAAGCCGTACGCGTTCCGCACGATTGACGAGCGGATCGAGTCCCGGCTGGAGGCCGAGCCGAACGCCGACCCGGAGCGTGTCGCGGAGATCCGGAGGGAGGAGCGGGACAAGGGCCAGCGCGCGCCCGCCATGTACTTCGATCACACCTACTCGGCGCAGAAGTCGGTCTCCACCTACCTCACCGCGCTGGAGGCCGCCGGTCGTCACGAGGACGCGGCCAAGGTGCGCGGTGCGCTGAACGAGGGTATCGCCGCGGCGATGGAAGTCTTCCAGGAGGAGGCCAGCCTCGGCCGCATCGGGTACCACGGCAAGGCGAAGGGCGACCGACCGAGCACGGGACGGTACGTCGACTCGACCGGCTTCACGGCGGCGATCTTCACCCACGATGTCTCGCGCGCGGGTGACCCGCAGCTGCATGCCCATGTGGGGGTTCTCAACAAAATCAAGGTGCTCGACGCGGACGGGAACGAGCACTTTGTCACCCTCGACTCGAAGTCGGTGAGCAAGGCCCGCGAGGCTGCGGCCGCCGTGTTCGAGCGCACGATGGAGCAGGCCATCGAGCGGGATCTCCCCGTGGTGTTCGAAATGCGCCCGGATGGAATGGCACGCGAGATCAAGGGGTTCGAGCCCGAGCTGCTGGTCGCGCTGTCCGAGCGGTCGTACGAGATCGATGCCCGGTACGAGGAGCTGCACGAGCAGTACGTCCAGGACCACGGCCGCGAGCCCTCCCCGTACGTCCAGACGCGGCTCAAGGAGATCGCCACTCTTGACACCCGCGACCCGAAGCGGAACGAGCACCAGTCCGCCGAGGCCCGCATCGAGCGCGCAACCCGGATCGCCGAGGACACGGTCGACGGGGGCCTGCTCGGTGCGCTGGAGCGAGCCGAGCGGGTCGGGTTCGACACCAGGATGGCCGAGGTCGACGCGCCCACGTTCGACCGCCAGGAGGTCATCAAGGAGTCGCTGGAGGCCCTGCAGACCAAGCGCGCGACATGGGACCGCAGCGAGCTCATCCAGCAGATCAACACCACGCTCGGTGACAACCTCCCCCGCGACGTGCCGCTGGCGCCGCTCGCCAACGAGCTGGCGACCGAGGCCCTCAAGAGCGGCCAGTACGGCGTCGTGCAGACCGCTGGCATGAGCATCATCGACGACGCGCCGTCCCGCATCAGGGCGAGCGACGGCCGCTCGGTGTTCTCCCCGCGCGCCATGTCCAGCGAGAAGTTCGCGCTGGAGGAGCACCTCAGCGACGAGCAGCGCGTCGCCTCTCGAGCTCACCAGACCGGTGCCCCCTGCCTGTCGCCGCCCACCCTCGACCAGGTGGTGAAGTCCTCCGGCGTCACCGCCGACCAGGCCGACGTCGTCCGTGGAGTCCTCGGCGACAGCAAGCGGATCAGCGTGGTCGAGGGCCCCGCCGGCGCGGGCAAGAGCTACGCGACGGGCGTCATCGCCAAGGCGTGGCAGGAGCACACCGGGGGCCGGGTGATCGGCCTCGGCCCGTCGCAGGTGGCCGCCGAGGTCCTCGGCGAGGAGGGCATCGAGATCCGGACCAATACGACCCGCTTCCTCGACGTGTATGCGAAGGGCCTCGGCAGCCGGGAGGACGTCGAGCGGTTCCGTCTGCGCGCGGGCGACCTGGTCGTGCTCGACGAGGCCGGCATGGCTTCCACCGATCACATCACCCGAATTTCCGATATGTGTGAAGAGGTCGGAGCCAAGCTCGTCCCGATCGGTGACCAGCAGCAGCTGCAGTCCCCCGAGGCCGGCGGCCTGCTCCGCACGATGGTTGAGGACGGTCCGCACTACAGCCTCAGCAACGTGCGCCGCTTCAAGGAGCCGGACGGCACGGTGCGCGAGTGGGAGGCGAAGGCGAGCCTGGCCCTGCGCCGCGGTGACGTCAGCGCGCTGGAGGTCTACGACCTGCACGGACGGATTCAGGGCGGCACGCTGGAGGAGATGAAGGCGGCCACGATCCAGGCGTACATCGCGGACGCCCTGGCGGACAGGGAGTCCGTGGTGATGACCGCCACCAACGCCCGCGCCACCGAGGTCAGCAGGGAAATCCGGGCCGAGCTCGTCCGGTACGGGCTCGTGGAGGAGACCGGCCTCCCCTTGGTCGACGCCAACCGGGCCGGTGTCGGCGACCTGATCCAGACCAGGGAGAACGACGCCAAGCTCAAGGACTCTGAGGGCCGGATGGTCCTGAACCGGCGGGTCTACCGGGTGACCGGGATCGGCGAGGACGGCCAGCTCACGGCCGCCCGTGTCGCCGGCCGCGACAGCAACGGCGCCGAACGGCTCGCCGGGACCATCACCCTTCCCTCGGACTACGTCCAGGAGAACGTCGCGCTCGCCTACGCGGGCACCGTGAACGCGGTGCAGGGCCGCACGGTCGGGTACGGCGGGTACCTGCTCGTCGAGGAAGGCATGAGCCGTCAGCAGGTCTACCCGGGTCTGACCCGCGCTCAGCGGTACAACCGGGCCTTTGGCGTGTGCCAGGTACCAGGCGACGAGCACCGGCTGCAGACCCTCGACCAGGACGCCTTGTCCCTGATCCAGGCCGCCGTCGAACGCGACGGGGGCGAGCTGTCCGCGCTCCAGGAACTGCGCGAATCGCAGGACTGGGCCGAGTCGATCCCGGCACTGGAGCCTCGCTGGAACGACTACGTCACCGACCACACCCGTCAGCAGTACGAGCCGATGCTCCGGCAGATGCTCAGCGAAGACCACTACAAGAAGCTCATGGAGGGCGACCCCAGCACCGTCTACCGCAAGCTTCGCGAGGCCGAGCTGGCCGGGCACGACGGGAAGCGCCTGCTGTCCGGCGCCATCGGGATGCGCCCGATGAGCTACCCCATCCCCGACAACGTCCCGGCCCTGGTCAACTGGCGTATCGACATGGTCCTGGAGGACCGCACGCCGGAGAACGAGCCGGTCGGCCCCGACTGGCTCGACCGCACGCCGCAGATCCCCGGCACCGAGGGCGAGGTCGCCCGCGAGCTGGCTGAGGCCATGGACGTCCGGCGCGATGTTCTCGGCGAACGCCTCACCGAGGCGCCCCCGGAGTGGGCGATCCGCCACCTTGGCTCCGTGCCCGAGGACGTCCTCGACCGCGCCGAGTGGGCCCGTCGCGCGGGCACGATCGAGAGCTACCGAGAGTTGTACGGCATCGACGCCCCGAACACGGCGATCGGCCGCCTGCCCGCACGGGGCGCGGTCGAGCAGCGCGCCGCGTGGGAGGCGGCGCACTCCGCCCTCGGCCGCACCGAGGACCAGGAGACCCTTGCGCGGACGAACGACGCCACCCTGCGCGAGATGGTCAAGCGCTACCAGCGCGAGAAGTCGTGGGCGCCGGCCCACTACGGCGAGGAACTGTCCGAGGCCCGCCAGATGGTCCTGCGCTACGAGGAGAAGGCGATCGTGGCGCAGGCCGAGGCCGACGTGTGCGAGGACGCCGCCGAGCGTGCCGAGCTGGAGGCCCAGGCCCGCGGCTACGAGGACCTGGTGGCCAACCTCTCCGAGAGGGTCGAGGTCATGGAGCAGATCGACGCGGCCCGCTCCGCCTGGTACGAGGAGACCGCGCCAGCCCGCGAGGCCGCCGAGGCCGCCCGCGACGAGCTCGACCGCCGCAGCGCCGACGACCAGGTCCAGGAACAGCGGGACGTCGAGGAGGCTCCCGACGAGGAGCTCGTCGCCGAGCCGGAGCACGACCTCGACCAGGCCCCGGAGATCGACTGGAGCGTGGAGGGCGAGACCCTCCACCACGCCCCCGAACAGGACGCCGAGGCCGAGCTCACGTACGAGGAGCAGCAGGAGATCAACCAGGCGCTCGCCGCATACGAGGCCCGGCACCGCGCCGCCGCCGACGACGTCTCGCACGGCGTCGGCCCGGAGCACGACCTCGGCCAGGCCGAGGAGGTCGACTGGAGTGTGGAGGGCGAGGTCCACGACGAGGCCCTGGAGGTCGCCGTCGACCAGGACGCCGTCGAGCCGCAGCTGGGGGAGCGGG